>CP058708.1:300000-429502 GCA_013414765.1 Candidatus Accumulibacter cognatus | reverse complement strand
CCATCCTCCAAGGCTAAATACTCGTAATCGACCGATAGTGAACCAGTACCGTGAGGGAAAGGCGAAAAGAACCCCGGGAGGGGAGTGAAATAGATCCTGAAACCGCATGCATACAAACAGTGGGAGCCCCTTCGTGGGGTGACTGCGTACCTTTTGTATAATGGGTCAGCGACTTACGTTCAGTAGCAAGCTTAACCGCATAGGGGAGGCGTAGGGAAACCGAGTCTGATAAGGGCGATAGTTGCTGGACGTAGACCCGAAACCAAGTGATCTATCCATGGCCAGGATGAAGGTGCGGTAACACGCACTGGAGGTCCGAACCCACTAATGTTGAAAAATTAGGGGATGAGCTGTGGATAGGGGTGAAAGGCTAAACAAACTTGGAAATAGCTGGTTCTCTCCGAAAACTATTTAGGTAGTGCCTCAAGTATCACCGACGGGGGTAAAGCACTGTTATGGCTAGGGGGTCATCGCGACTTACCAAACCATTGCAAACTCAGAATACCGTCGAGTGCGAGCTTGGGAGACAGACATCGGGTGCTAACGTCCGGTGTCAAGAGGGAAACAACCCAGACCGCCGATTAAGGTCCCGAAGACATAGTTAAGTGGGAAACGAGGTGGGAAGGCTCAGACAGCCAGGAGGTTGGCTTAGAAGCAGCCATCCTTTAAAGAAAGCGTAATAGCTCACTGGTCGAGTCGTCCTGCGCGGAAGATGTAACGGGGCTCAAACTATGCACCGAAATCGCGGATATCCGAAAGGATATGGTAGGAGAGCGTTCTGTAAGCCGATGAAGGTGTCCTGAGAAGGATGCTGGAGGTATCAGAAGTGCGAATGCTGACATGAGTAGCGATAAAGGGCGTGAAAAGCGCCCTCGCCGAAAGCCCCAGGTTTCCTGCGCAACGTTCATCGGCGTAGGGTGAGTCGGCCCCTAAGGCGAGGCTGAAAAGCGTAGTCGATGGGAAACAGGTCAATATTCCTGTACCTCTTGGTAATGCGATGGGGGGACGGAGAAGGTTAGGTCAGCCGGGTGTTGGACGTCCCGGTTCAAGCGTGTAGGCAGGTCTCTTAGGCAAATCCGGGAGATCAATGCTAAGGCGTGATAACGAGTGGCTTTATGCTGCGAAGTGATTGATACCCTGCTTCCAAGAAAAGCCTCTAAGCTTCAGTTACCCAGAGACCGTACCGCAAACCGACACAGGTGGGCAGGATGAAAATTCTCAGGCGCTTGAGAGAACTCAGGAGAAGGAACTCGGCAAATTTGCACCGTAACTTCGGGAGAAGGTGCGCCCTGATAGGTTGTAGCCCCTCGCGGGTGAAGGCTGAAAGGGTTGCAGTGAACTGGTGGCTGCGACTGTTTAATAAAAACACAGCACTCTGCAAACACGAAAGTGGACGTATAGGGTGTGACGCCTGCCCGGTGCCGGAAGGTTAAGTGATGGGGTGCAAGCTCTTGATCGAAGCCCCGGTAAACGGCGGCCGTAACTATAACGGTCCTAAGGTAGCGAAATTCCTTGTCGGGTAAGTTCCGACCTGCACGAATGGCGTAACGATGGCCACACTGTCTCCTCCTGAGACTCAGCGAAGTTGAAATGGTTGTGAAGATGCAATCTCCCCGCGGTTAGACGGAAAGACCCCATGAACCTTTACTGTAGCTTTGCATTGGACTTTGAACCGACTTGTGTAGGATAGGTGGGAGGCTGTGAAACCGGGACGCTAGTCCGGGTGGAGCCGACCTTGAAATACCACCCTGGTTTGTTTGAGGTTCTAACCACGGCCCGTGAATCCGGGTCTGGGACCGTGCATGGTAGGCAGTTTGACTGGGGCGGTCTCCTCCTAAAGTGTAACGGAGGAGTACGAAGGTACGCTAGGTACGGTCGGACATCGTGCTAATAGTGCAATGGCAAAAGCGTGCTTGACTGCGAGACTCACACGTCGAGCAGGTACGAAAGTAGGTCATAGTGATCCGGTGGTTCTGTATGGAAGGGCCATCGCTCAACGGATAAAAGGTACTCTGGGGATAACAGGCTAATACCGCCCAAGAGTTCATATCGACGGCGGTGTTTGGCACCTCGATGTCGGCTCATCACATCCTGGGGCTGTAGTCGGTCCCAAGGGTATGGCTGTTCGCCATTTAAAGTGGTACGTGAGCTGGGTTTAAAACGTCGTGAGACAGTTTGGTCCCTATCTGCCGTGGGCGCTGGAAATTTGAAGGGGGCTGCTCCTAGTACGAGAGGACCGGAGTGGACGAACCTCTGGTGTACCGGTTATGACGCCAGTCGTATTGCCGGGTAGCTAAGTTCGGAAGAGATAAACGCTGAAAGCATCTAAGCGTGAAACTCGCCTTAAGATGAGATTTCCCCGGGGACTTGATCCCCCTGAAGGGTCGTGGTAGACCACCACGTTGATAGGCTGGATGTGGAAGCGCAGCAATGCGTTAAGCTAACCAGTACTAATTGCCCGTGCGGCTTGATCCTATAACCTTGAGCAGCAACTCGAACTCCCGTTCGAGTCAATCACAACCCCGGAATGTGTTCCGGAACCCCTTCTTCCAGCGCACCCGCCTTGGCGGCGTGCGATCCTCTTACGCTTGGCGGCCATAGCCCTTTGGACCCACCCCTTCCCATCCCGAACAGGACCGTGAAACGAAGGTACGCCGATGATAGTGCATACTTCATGTGTGAAAGTAGGTCACCGCCAGGCTCCCCCCTTTACCAAAACCCTCCCGCATACTTGCGGCGAGGGTTTTTGGCTTTGCAAAATCGGATGCGACGGTTCTTCAGGCAGGAGCGCCGTTCCGCCATGAAGCCGCGAGATTGTGCTGCTGGGCGCTCCTCGTTGAATGGTCATCAATGACCCGGCTGACGGGGTAGTAGCGCGCTTCTTTCGAGACGGTCCTCTAGTTCGCCGATACTTGCGGCAAGACTGTTTCCTGACTGCTCGACGGCGAGAAACAGTTCCTTTTCCAGCCGATCTAGTCTGTCCAGAATGACCTGATGATCTGTTGCCAATGACGATCTGGCATCGCGGTTGGCCCCCAGTTTCTGCAATTCGGTCTCAAGAAAGTTGTGCAGTTCGGTGAAGCGTGAGGCCTCGGCTTTGTCGGCCAGTTCGCGGTTGACCTGCAGTTCCTGGGCGTGACGCCGGGAATCGAATATCGCCGAGGCTTGCATGTAAACAACGAACACGAGGAAGAAAGCGGTGAGAAATGCCACCACGCCGAGCATGATCACTCCGAGTGGGGCCTGCACTTCGGTAAGTCCCAGGGAAAGTGTTGTCGGGGTGATGAAGGCATTCCAGTTGAGTAGAGAAAATGCTGCGATGGTACCGAGGGTAAGCAGCAGAATAATGGTCCGAAGCTTCATGAGATGTCACTCCTTGATGGGTCGCCAGCAATGACTCAGGCACGTCATTGCAGAAACACCAGTAGTATCGCAGGCTTGCTGATCGCTTGCCAGCCTGTCCTTTCGGCAATGCTGCGTGAAATCCCAGCGCTGGCCTGGTACCTTGGTAGGCCCGTAACGACCGTTCGAGAGGCCTACTTATGTCAACGTCTTTACCTGCAACCGCCCCGCAGGTGGGCGAAACCGCCGCGGCGCTTGCCCAGTGGCGGAGCACCCGCCGCAGTTCTCGCATTCCGGAGGAGCTGTGGTCGCAAGCGACCGAACTCGCCGAGCGGTACGGCATCGCTCAGGTTGCCGTCGCCCTGAAGCTCGACTACAAGAGCCTGAAGCACCGCCTGACCGCCAGGAACGCGGCCGAAAACGCGCGCAGCGCGGCCGCGTCATCGAGCTTCGTCGAACTCGATCTCGGCCTGCCGCTGACGCCACCTGTGTGCGTCCTGGTTCTCACCGACCGAGCGCGCCGCGCGCTGCGCATCGAACTGCCACAAGCGGCGAGCAGCCACCTCGCCGAGGTCGCGTGTAGCCTCTGGCAGGTCCAGGCATGCTCGCGCTGAACGCGCACCTGCGTGTCTGGGTGGCTGCCGAGCCCGCGGATTTTCGTTGCAGCATCGACGGTCTCGCCCGACGTGTGCGGCAGAAACTGGCCCAAGACCCGTTCAGCGGCGGCGTGTTCGTTTTCTGCAACCGCCGGAGCACGGCGGTGAAACTCCTGGTCTATGATGGGCAAGGCTTCTGGTTCTGTCAAAAGCGGCTGTCGCAGGGGCACTACCGCTTCTGGCCGCAGGAGGCACCGGGGAAGCTCCTCGCTGCGCACGCACTGGCGGTCCTGCTCTCGGGAGGCGACTACGCCGCGGCCGGCGGCATCCCGGAATAGCGAGCGGTCGCCTGACCTGCGAGAGCGCAGCTCGCAAGCAGGACTTCCGAAAGTCCGGTCGTCACCCACCGCAACGGGGATACCGAAAACGACCTTTCGCGGTAACTACTCAGTAGCCCAAGCCAAGGGCTGTGTAGGTCAAGCCAAACGGAGGCTGAGGAGGCTGGCCTTGGAAAGTCAGCGTGAGGGCGTGAAAGAGATTGCTCCCTTGCTTGTGCAGGGTGGCAAGGTAGGAACGGATCGTGCAAAAGGCATCGGCGCCATTCCTGGTGCGGAAGCCGCCGGATATCTTCTGTTTGACCTTTGGCATGCGAACCTCTTGCTCGGCGAGGTGGTTGGAGAACGGGACGTGGGGATCAGAAGCGAAGCGCCAGACATCATCGGCATAGGTGCGTAAGCGCCAGAGGAGGTGGGTCGCCTTGCTCTGTCGTGTTCGTCCGCGCTTCCCCGATTTTTCCGCCTGCGGATTGAGGACCTCGCCTTCGCTGAGAATTTCGGTATATCGGTTACGCAACAGCGCAACGCGTTCGACGGGTAGCGAACCGCCCGCCTGGTTAACCTCATGGCAGGCGGCCACCAGAAGTTCGATCAGGCGGCCTGCCCAAGCCTGCTGGAGAGAGGTGGCCCCGGAAATTCGGACAGGAGGATAGGTGGTAGCCTTGCCCCCACGACCGGCTGCGGAAGCGGCTATAACAGGAGCAAGAGCATGACGAGAAGGACGAGGCGGAACCACACACCGGCATTCAAGGCGCAAGTGGCCCTGGCGGCGCTGAAGAGCGACAAGACGCTAGCGGAGTGGGCACAACAGTATGACATTCACCCGAACCAGATCACGGACTGGAAGCGGCAACTGACAGAGCGTGCGGTTCAGGTATTTGGAGACGCCGGAAGCCCCGCAAGCAGCGATCCGGACCTGACGAAACTGCACGCCAAGATCGGACAGCTGACGCTGGAGAACGATTTTTTAGAACATGCGCTCACCAAGGCGGGCTTGCTGAGCGCAAAACGATGATTGACCGCAAGCACAAGCTCCCCGTCTCGCATCAGTGCGCCCTCCTCGGGTTGGCGCGTTCGAGCGCGTACTACACGCCACGCGAAGTCTCGCCGGAGGATCTGGCGCTGATGCGTCGGATTGACGCGTGGCATCTCGAGCACCCGTTCGCCGGCGCCCGCATGTTGCGCGATCTGCTGCGCCCCGAGGGGTTCCAGGCCGGCCGCAGGCACATCGGTACTCTGATGGCGCGCATGGGGATCGAGGCCCTTTATCGAAAGCCCCACACCTCCCGTCGGCAGCGGGGGGATGAAATCCATCCGTATCTGCTGCGCGACCTCGTGGTTGATCGGCCCAATCAGGTATGGGCGGCGGACATCACGTACATTCCGATGCGCCGGGGCTTCCTCTACCTGTTCGCCGTGATCGACGGGTACTCGCGGCGGGTGCTCGCCTGGCGGCTCTCCAACACCCTGACGACCGACTTCTGTCGGGAAGCGGTGCGCGAAGCCCTCCACCGGTATGGTTGCCCGGAGATCTTCAACACCGATCAGGGTGGCCAGTTCACCAGCGACGAGTTCACCGGTCTGATCAAGGCGCACGGTATTCGGATCAGCAGGGACGGCAAGGGGTCCTGGCGGGAAAACAAGCGAAGCGCAGTTTCGCGAGCCGATAGGCGAGAGGGCGAAGCCCGTCACAACGTCTTTGTCGAGCGACTGTGGAAGACGGTCAAGTACGAGGAGGGGTATCTCAAGGCCGATGACCGCGTTGCCGATGCGAAAGCTAACCTGGCCACGTATCTGCGCTTCTACAACGAGCGACGCCCCCATCGCTCCCTGGATGGCCAGACGCCGGACGCCACCTACTTCGCGGCACTCGCGGCTGCCACGCGACCGGTGGCGTAGGGCATGAGGAAGGGGCTCCGTGGATTTGTGGACGATGCGCTGTCGCGCACCAGGCCGCTTGCGGTGGAAAAGTCTGGCGACTTTTCCACCGCGCGTCCCTTCGCCCACAAGCTCCACCGAGCTCTATTCGGTTCGGATAAAATCACAGAAAGTCAAAACCAAGCGCAACTCCGGTCACCTGACCACCACCGGCAGGGCTCCACTTATCAAAGCAGATTTTCTGTCCAAACAAACGGGGCCACCTCTGTCATCGCAATGCGATGGAGGCAGATGGGTTTCAATGTGATCTGCAACCGCCACTTTCTGCAGCGTGTGCCCACCATGCCCCTCCTGTCCGCCACTTGGGCGCTCTCCTCCCTTGCGCAGCGACTTGGGTTGGGGCTTGGCAAGCCCATCCGAGGACGGTGGCTTGCTTGAATTGCGGCTGTTTTGCGCAAGGCGCGCTACCAGTTCATCTCCCTTCGCTTGCAGCGTGGTGACTTGAACCGTCAGACTCCGCACCCACGACCACAGATCGCGGATCAGTTGATCTTTCTCGGCAACGCTCAGTCTGCTCAAATCGGGAAGCTCATCCATGGCCTCAACATTAATGTGAAAAAACCCGGCTTTCGGGCGCAAAAAAGAATCGCAGACGATGACGTCGCGATGCCAAGAAAAGAGCGTGGCAGGATCGCTCAGATGCCTCGGTCAAGCACCACCCCTGGTGCCTCTAACTTTGGCTGGCGAGCAGACCGTGCCTTTGAATGTTTCATGATACGCGGGGTGGCTACCTGTCCTGCAATGACCGTTAGGTTCGGCAGTTAGCGCAGATTGGGCAGGTTTGGTATTCAATTCGGTGGTCTTCTGCTACCTTGTTGCCGGAAGCCATCCCGATTACGACAGCCTGGCGATGTTCCTCTGGCGTATTCTTGACGAACTGAGCGAGCTGTTTCTGCAGGACCTGGCTTGGAGATGGCCCACGAAATAAAGCTGTTCAGGCCGGGTAACGTCTGCCTCGACGGCACGAAGTTCAAAGCCAACGCATCGAGGCCCAGGGCGCTCTCGCACGGCCACATCGAACAGCGGGAAGCCCAGCTCAAGGCCGGACTGCAGGAAACTTTTCGCCTTGGCGGAACAGGCCGATCAGGCCGACGTTTTAGACGGCGTGGCGTCAGCCTGCCCGAAGAAATCAAGCAGCGGCGAGAAGAACATCCATGCATGCGAGGCGGCCGGCATCGATCCGGTGATCTCGGTGGCTTGCGACGAGAATCCTCCAGCCTGGCGGGAGTGGCACCGCGAACCGGCAGAATGCGACAACCCTGCAGACCCTATCGCATCGCTTGAAAACCCCAGCGGGACGAGCGCTCTACGCCTATTGCGAAAGCAGACGGTCGAGCCGGTCTTCGGAACCATCGAATCGGTCATGGGCTATTGCCCGTTCTCGCTACGCGGTTTGAAGCAGGTCACGGACGAGTGGACGCTGGTCTGCCTGGAGTGGAACTTGAAGCGCATGGCCAAATTGTGCCCACAGTAGGGAAAATGATCGGAAAACCTTCGACAAGGCCGGAGAGTCGACAAGTTCCGGGCTTCTCATTCCGCATGAAGAAATTTGGCAGTTTTCCAAACCTTAAGTCTGACGGCTGTTAGGGCGTACTGGTTCGCGAGGCACGCGCAGGGATCTACAATCCCAGCCAGCGCGAGATGATGTTTCGCTGCATCTCTGAAGTTCCCGAGTAGATCGTTCCCGCGACGGCGTCACGCAAGACTCGCTCGACTTCGTACTCGACCATGAAGCCGTAGCCTCCATGCAACTGCACGCAGTCGAGCGCGGATTGCAGTAGCGACTCGCTCACGAACAGCTTACCGATAGACGCGTCGAGGGACGCGCTACGCGAGTTGCCGAGTTTCCAGGCAGCTCGATAGGCGAGCAGGCGCGCCGCTTCGAGCTGGACCTTCATGTCGGCGATCTTGTGCGAGACCGCCTGGAACTTGCCGATGCTCTGATTGAACTGGTTGCGCGATCTCGCATAGCCGACCGCCGTTTCCAGCAGCCGTTCCATCACTCCGACATGTCCGGCGACGAGCAGAGCACGTTCCCAATCCATGGCCGTACCGAAAACGGCGGATCCGGCCCCTACTTTTCCGAGCACTGCGTCGTCGGGAACGAACATGTCCTGAAAGACCAATTCACCGATCGGCGATGTGCGCAAACCCATCTTTGCGAACGGCTTGCCGGTCGTCAGGCCCTGTTGCCCAGCATCCACCAGGAAGCTGCTGACCCCGCCGTGGAAACCCTTGCCAGGATCGGTCACCGCGAAGATGATTGCTACGTCTGCGACCGGGCCATTTGAGATGAAGGTCTTGGTTCCGTTGATCTTCCAGCCCCCGTCCACCTTTTCGGCGCGGGTGCGCATCGAAAACGTGTCCGAACCCGAGCCTGGCTCGGTGATCGCATGCGATCCGATCCAAGTTCCGTCGCACAATCCCGGCAGATAACGTTGCTTCTGGGCGTCGGTCCCGTGCCGCCAGATCGGCACGACGCAAGCCAGCAGATGCGCCGACAGAGAGAACACCAGGCCGCCATCGTGGCAGGCAGAGCCAAGTGCTTCCAGGGCGATCGCACAAGTCAGCGGATCGACATTGGAACCGCCGTACTGTTCAGGAACAGGCAAACCCTGGATGCCGATCTCTCCGCATTTGCGCCATAGATCCCGGGAGAACTCATGGTTGTGATCGCGCTCGATCACTTTCTGGTTCAGCGTACCCTTGGCGAATCTGACGATGTTGTCTCGCAGCAATCGCTGCTCTTCCGAGAAAGAAAAATCCATCAAGCCATCTCCTTCAGGCGCTGGTAGTCGATTTTGTCGGTCGAGGTTTTGGGAAGTGACGGCTGCCAGACGAAACGGTCCGGGATCATGTACAAGGGCAGATTCTCGCCGCAAAAGCGTTTCATTTCGATCAACGACGGTACGGTCTGCACCTTGCAGCTCAGGTGTGCGACGATCCTGACGCCCGCTTCCTCATCGGGAACGGAGACGACTGCAGCTTCCTTCACTTGCGCATGCTTGTACAGACCGGCTTCGATTTCGCCGAGTTCGACGCGATAGCCGCGCCGTTTGACCATACGATCGCGCCGCCCACGGTAGATGTAGCAGCCATCGGATTCCTCGACGACGATGTCGCCCGTCTTGTACCACCGTGTTCCTTGCGGATCGACTAGCAGCCTGTCGGACTTTACCCTTGCCGCCCGCTGAATATGCTACAATCATAGCTGTTCCAGGAACGGAGGTCCGGCATGTCCCATTTCATCGTCACCGATCGCAAGACCGACTACCTGCTGCCGCCGTCACTCGACGATTGGTTGAACGAGGATCATTTGGCGCGATTCATTGTGGAGGTGATCGACTCGCTTGATTTGTCGAAGCTGACGCGGCAGTACGCTGGACGGGGATCGAAGGCGTACCATCCGGCGACGCTGCTGGCCATTCTGGTCTATGGCTACGCGACGGGTATTTTCTCCAGCCGCAGGCTGGAGCAGGCGACCTACGATTCGGTCGCCTTTCGCTACATTGCCGCCGGCAGCCATCCCGATCACGACAGCCTGGCGACGTTCCGCCGGCGTTTTCTGGAGGAACTGAGCGACTTGTTCGTGCAGGTTCTGGAGATGGCCCGGGAGATGAAGCTGCTGAAACTGGGCAATGTCTGTCTTGACGGCACGAAGATTCAGGCCAACGCCTCCCGCCACCGTGCGCTTTCGCACGGCCACATCGAAAAGCTGGAAGCGCAACTCAAGGCGGAGGTGCAGGAACTGTTCGCGCTGGCCGAACAGGCGGATCAGGCGGAGGTTCCGGACGGCGTCAGCCTGCCGGAAGAAATCAAGCGCCGCGAAGATCGGCTGGTGGCGATGGCGGCGGCCAAGGCGAAGATTGCGGCGCGGGCCGAGGAGCGCTATCAGCGAGAGAAGGCGCAGTACGACGAGAAGATGGCGCGGCGCAAGGCGAAAGAAGAAGAGACCGGCAGGAAGTGGGGGGGCAGAGTGCCCAAAGCCCCCGAGCCCGGCGTACGGGACAGTGACCAGATCAATCTGACCGACGAAGAATCGCGCATCATGCCGGTGGCCGGTGGCGGCTTCGAGCAGGCGTACAACGCCCAGGCGGCGGTTGATCCCGCGACCCTGCTGGTGGTGGCGGTCGGCGTGACGCAAGCCCCCAACGACAAGGAGCAGGTCGAGCCGATGCTGGCGACGCTCCAGGCGCAGGCCGATGGGCTGGGTTCCGTGCACGGGATGATCGCCGACACGGGCTTCTACAGCGAGAAGAACATCAAGGCGTGCGAGGCGGCCGGCATCGTCCCCTTGATCGCGGTGGCGCGCGACGAGCACCATCCTGACTGGCGGGAGCGGCATAGCGAACCGGCCGCGCTACCGGAGCATGCGACACCCGTGCAGGCCATGTCGCATCGTTTGAAGACCAGAGCGGGGCGAGCGCTCTATGCGTTGCGCAAGCAGACCGTCGAGCCGGTCTTCGGCATCATCAAGTCGGTCATGGGCTTTCGCCAGTTTTCCTTGCGGGGTTGGCAGAAGGTCACCGGGGAATGGACGCTGGTCTGCCTGGCGTGGAATTTGAAGCGCATGGCCAAGTTGCGCCCGCAGTAGAGAAAAACGAGGAAAAACCTCAAAAAGGCCGGAAAATCGACAAATTCCGGCCTTTTTCATGCCGAAAAGTAAAATTTGTCGGTTTCCCGGGCTCCAAGTCCGACAGGCTGCTAGGAAACTATTCACGGTCTGCTCGGGGAGTCCCCAGTAACCCTGCATGACCCCCCGGCCCGTGATGCACAGCTCGCCTTCCGCACCTCGCTCGACGGTCGTGCCGCTCTCATCAACTACTTTTCCGAGCAGGTGCGAGCAGACCTGCCCGATCGGATAGGGCACAGAGCGATCATCCGGTACCGGAGTGATGACCTCGTAGAAGGTGCAGACATTCGTTTCGGTTGGGCCGTACAGGTTGAAGTATCGCGGTTGCGTCCACAAACCGCAGAGGATGCGCAGGTGCTTGACGGGGAAAACCTCACCGGCGAACAACACGTGGCGTAGAGCCGGGAACGCGAGGTTGGCGAGGTTTCCGAACTGTGCGAGCAGGCCCAGAATCGATGGTGCCGAGTACCAGATCGAAATCCTGTGCTCCGCGATAATTCTTGCCAGACGCATCGGATCCTTGCCAACATCTTCCGTGATCAGCACGAGCGCGGCACCATGCTTCAAGGAAACGTGCAGATCAAGAATCGAGAGGTCAAAATGAAACGGTGCATGCGCGGAGAAAATATCCGTCTCTCGCGGTTCAAAGACCTCGGAACACCAGTCGACAAAACTGACGGCATTCTGGTGCGACAGCATCACGCCTTTGGGTTTTCCTGTTGATCCTGAGGTGTACAGGATATAGGCGAGATCGTCATCGTCGGGGCTGGCGTCTGTCTCCTGCGCTGACGGAAGGGCACTCGGTTGCGTACCGAGCCACCGCTCCAGGGCCCGTCCGGCACACACGTCGTCGAGAGCAATCACCTGCGGTGCCGCTCCGATGGCGTCGAGTTCAGCGCAGAACTTTTCTGTGACGCGGCTCTCGCTGAACACCAACTTCACCCCACAGTTGTGCATGATGTATGCGTTGCGAGCTGGCGGCGCACCCGGATCAACCGGTACATAGGCTGCGCCGGCGCGCAGGATCGCGTAAATCGCGGCGACGGTATCGATTGACTTGCGCAGGTACAGACCAACCCGGTCACCGCGACCGATGCCACGTGCGCGCAGTTGATCGCACGTGCGGCCCGACAAATCGGCAAGTTGTCCATAGCTGATCTCTCCATCGCCGGGTTCGACGACGGCTATGCGTTCCGGAAAACGCTCGGCGGCGGCAAGAAACGCCTGGTGCAATGCCCGAGTGCTCATCATCAATTCACTATTGTTTGGCCTCGATGGTGGCTACCATCTGGGCAAGGGTATCCATGTTCTCCTTATCGGTTTCGTGCGCCTCGAGCGTAATCCCGAAGCGTTCCTCGATGAAGAGCACAAGCTTGAGCGTCGCAATCGAGTCAAGAATCCCGCTGCTAATCAGCGGAAGGTTATCGGTCACGTTCTCGGGGTTTTCGCCCGGCAGGAACTCCTGGATGATGTAATTCTTTATTGCCTGTTTCAGTTCTTCTGTACTCATGTGATCCCCGTTAGTCTAGTTTGTCAAACTACTGTGCTTGGCCGATGCCAGCGGTATTGAACACTTGGTCGCGTCGTTCGAGAAGTCTCTGGTACAGGTGCTCTGCGATCAGGCGATGGCCTTGCGTGTTCGGATGGTCATCCCACTCGGCAAGCCGCAACTGGTTGATGTCGCGGCCCTTGTAGAGGTCGTCCAGATCAATGATCAGGAAGCCCGCACCCGCTGCGATCGCGAGGGTATCGGCCGTCTCCTCTCGCCACGACCCATCGGTAACCTGTGGCAGGAAAAGCAGGATCGAGATGGTGCCGCCGGCGCGCGCGCGCTCCGCGATCGATCCGTAGACGAAATTCAGCATTTCCTTGCGGTATGGCGTCAGGCGCTTGAGTGCCTCGGCTTCCTCCATCTCCGGCGTGACCCCTGAGCGCTGAACGATCTGTCGCAACTCCTCGTAGGGGATGTCGATCCGCTTTCTGACCGCCTCGGTAAGGTAAGCCGCGGCACGCGACAGCTCGCGTCCGGTCGCGACGTAGATCACAGCATTCGGCCGAAACTGCATGGCCTTCTCAAAGGCCACGAGTTGCTGCAGCGGTTGATAACCTGGAACGCCAAAGTTCAGGAATTCATAGTGGTCGATGTCAACGATCGGTCGCTCGGCATTCAGGCGCTCTTCCACGAGCGCTTCAAAGGTTTCACCGTCTCCTACACCCCAGCCCATCACCGAAGATGCGCCGAGGACTGCGGCACGAAAGACACCGGCAGCGGGTTCCAGTGCGTAGTCACGATCCCGCATTCCCCACCGATTGATGGTGATATCACCGTATTTGGTGCGAGAAACGAAAGACGGGATCAGTTCCGTTTGCGCAAAGCCGCCGTCAAAACGCTTCAGATTGGCATTGTCGACGTCCAGCCAGTTGGCGGGTTTCTTGGTATAGACCTCCCAGAGCTGCGAGTTGAAACGGTCTACCGACAGAAGGTTTTCATAATAGCCTTTCTCGAGCTTGGCTTGATCAAGGCGGCTCAACTGTCCGGAACGTAGCGAATGCACGATCGTCGCGATATCCGGGCTAATCCGGGTGGCTACCCCTTCGATACTGATCAGAATCAGTCCAATCAATGCGACGACAGTGACGATGCGTGAGCGAATCCACTCGCTTTCTTCCTGCGCCGAGACCTTGATGTTGCGCAAGGTCTCCTTGGGGATCGAGCCGACGGCAACCACCAGCAGGACGACGGCCGGCCAGGCCAGAACCTGCCAGCTGAAGTCGCCGTGTAGGGCGCCCCATAAGGAGAACCAGTCGCCCAGGCTTTCCGCAGTCCAGAAAGACCAGAGGACACAGATGAACCAGAAGGTGCCGTAGGTCTTCACGATCGAAAGAAGGACATCGCGCAGGGTTCGCTTCTTCGCCGCAATGCTTCGCGACCGTCCGTGCTTGATCTCGTAGAGCGAGTTGAGCACCACCAGAACGCCCAGGATCGCCCAGAAGAGGATGTCCTGTGGCACGAAGAGCAGCGTTCCACGCAGCCAGAACCATTGGTAGGCGTGCAGGAACCAGGTCATTACGAAAACATAGAGCGTCGCGATTACCAGGGCCTTGGTCGCCCCCAGTTTTTTCAGTTTGAACACCACCGGGTAATAGAAGACCTTCTGCATGAAGTCTTTCCAGTAGATGTTGATGCGCCGCCAGAAATCCGTGAAGCTCGTCGCCAGCAGGTAGCGGTTGTGCGTTTCCGAGAGACGGAAACCAAACAGGTAAAGCATGCCGATAATCAGGTGAAACAGGCCCGATACGCGGAGGTAGAGCAGGAAGTTCGATACGAGGTAATTCAACAGGTCGGCCGGGGTGTTGACCTCCGAGGGCGCCATCGTAAAGTAATAGTAAATCACCCGATACAGGATCAGATGGATGACCCCGCGGACCATCCAGTCGATGCCGACCTGATAGACACGGTAGGCATCATCGTCGAAATGGCTGCGGCGAAACGCCTTGTAGTCAACCACGGGGAAGAGGGGAAAACAGGCATTCGGCAGCATGAAGAAATAGGCCAAAGCCTGGACTGGCGTTCCCGGTACCTTTTCGTGGCGCAGGTCATAGAAGTATACGATCAGCCGGAACATGAACATCGAGCCGAGAATTGGCCAGATTGCCTCCGACCAGGGAAACGGCAGGAGCTTTGCGCGTTGTGCCGCCAGCAGCGCCCCCACGAGCAACAGCAAGGCTCCTCTGAACGTAAAGGAAACCGGGATATGGCAGATGCCTATCAGGAGCAGACCGATTCCGATCATCCAGGCGCCGTTCTCGAAGCCCATGACGACCCCGATGCCTGTGAAACTCAAGAGCAGAAAGAATGGCAAACGGTAGCGCAGGGGCAACCAGGCATGAATGGCAAAGCCGCCGAAGGCAAGGGCGGCGAGCCGCAGGAAGGCTGCGGATTCGATTTGGAATTGGCGCAAGAGAAGCAAAAGCAACATCAATTGGACACCGACCAATGCAAAATCGAAAATCCTGATCGTGCCTGGCCTGTCGAGGCTGTTTGGTTGTGAAGGAATGGCGTTTGTGGGCATCTTTACCTCAAAACTATCCACAGCATTAGCGATTACTGCCCGCGCCATGGCACGGTGTCCTTGCTATGCCAAAGGCTTGCTGAAAACGTGATAACCAAGAAGGGGTGTTGCAGGCGTAGCGAAGTTCGTACTTCGTTAATACGTAAGTCCAAACCAGCCGGTCAACCTGCGAGAATACACACGTCGATCGGTGAGTGGCGGCGTTCGCGCCGTTAGGGGAGCATAGACCACCAACCAGAAATGTTCCGGAAGTCTTCAGGGCAACGTGGCCGCACTGCCAACTGCTCTCCAAACCATCCCAAGCATATGTGGAGAACAGAAAATCCAAAACTGTCCGCGAGAGTATATGTTCATGATCAACTCAGGTCAATTATTCACACTCGCTATCCCCTCTGCCGGGTCCGGGGCAATCGGGAGCATGCTAAAATAGCAGGCTTCAACAAGACGACGACATTCCTGCCGAAGTCACGTCGCCAGCGGATAGAAGATGGAAGCTTTCGCCAAAGAAACCCTCCCGATCAGTCTCGAAGACGAGATGCGTCGATCGTATCTCGATTATGCGATGAGCGTGATTGTCGGGCGCGCGCTGCCCGACGCACGCGATGGCCTCAAGCCGGTGCATCGGCGTGTGCTGTACGCCATGCATGAGTTGTCGAATGACTGGAACAAGCCGTACAAGAAATCGGCGCGGATCGTCGGCGATGTCATCGGTAAGTACCATCCGCATGGCGACACGGCAGTCTATGATACTATCGTGCGCATGGCGCAGGAATTCTCCCTGCGCTACATGCTGGTCGACGGGCAGGGCAACTTCGGCTCGGTCGACGGCGACAATGCTGCCGCGATGCGTTACACCGAAGTGCGCATGGCGCGTATCGGGCACGAATTGCTTGCCGACATCGACAAGGAAACCGTTGATTTCGGACCTAACTACGACGGCTCGGAGGAAGAGCCGCTGGTCATGCCAGCGCGCATTCCGAACCTTCTGATCAACGGCTCGTCGGGAATTGCGGTCGGCATGGCGACCAATATTCCGCCGCACAACCTCGGCGAAGTGATCGACTCCTGCCTCGCGTTGCTTGACAACGCCGAGATCGGCGTCGACGATCTGATCGATCTGCTGCCGGCACCCGACTTTCCGACCGCCGGCATCATCTACGGCCTTGCCGGGGTCCGCGAGGGCTATCGCACCGGGCGGGGACGCGTCATCATGCGCGGCAAGGTGCACTTCGAGGAACTGGAGAAGGGCAACAATCGTCAGGCGATCATCATCGACGAACTGCCTTACCAGGTGAACAAGCGAACGTTGCTCGAACGGCTCGGCGAACTGGTCAACGAAAAGAAGATCGAAGGCATTTCCGATCTGCGCGACGAGTCCGACAAATCGGGCATGCGGGTGGTGATCGAGCTGAAGCGTGGCGAAGTGGCTGAAGTGGTGCTCAATTGTCTGTACAAGCAGACGCAACTGCAGGACACCTTCGGCATGAACATGGTTGCCTTGGTCGATGGGCAGCCGCGCCTGCTCAACCTCAAACAGATGCTCGAATGTTTTCTCTGGCACCGGCGCGAGGTGTTGACCCGTCGAACCGTTTTTGAATTGCGCAAGGCACGCGAGCGAGCGCACATCCAGGAAGGCCTGGCGGTGGCGCTCGACAATGTCGACGAGATCATCGCCCTGATCAAGGCTGCGCCGACGCCGGCCGATGCTCGCCGCGGGCTGATGACCAAGCCCTGGACTTCGCCGACGGTGGCCGAGATGCTGCGGCGGGCGGCGCTCGATGCAACCCGCCCAGAAGGGCTGGGTCGCGAATTCGGCCTGACGGAGAACGGCTACCTGCTCTCGGAAGCACAGGCACAGGCGATCCTCGAACTGCGCCTGCAGCGCCTGACCGGCCTCGAACGCGACAAGATCGTGACCGATTACGGCGAACTGCTGGAGCGCATTGCTGACCTGATGGACATCCTGGCGCGACCCGAGCGCATCACCGAGATGATCGTCGACGAATTGACCGGCATCCGTGCCCAGTTCTCCGACAGGCGTCGCTCGGAGATCGTCACCCACACCCAGGATCTCGGCATCGAGGATTTCATCACCCCGGCCGACATGGTGGTAACGCTTTCGCATACCGGTTACATCAAGGCGCAGCCGCTCGCCGACTATCGGGCACAGCGGCGGGGTGGACGGGGCAAGCAGGCGGCAGCGATGAAGGCGGACGATTTCGTCGACCATCTGTTCGTGGCCAATACGCACGATTTCATTCTCTGCTTCACCAACAGGGGGCGCGTCTACTGGCTGAAGGTCTATGAGGTACCGCAGGGAACGCGCAGCAGCCGCGGCAAGCCGATCGTCAACCTGTTTCCCTTCGAGGATGGCGAGAAAATCAGTGCCATCCTGCCGGTCAAGGAGTTCGCCGACGATCGCTACATCTTCATGTGCACCGCCAACGGCACGGTCAAGAAGACGCCGCTGTCGGACTTCTCCAACCCTCGCAAGGCAGGAATCATCGCTGTCGCCCTCGACGAGGATGATGTTCTGATCGGCGCCGAGATCACCAATGGTCTGCAGGATGTGGTGTTGGTTTCCGACGTCGGCAAAGCGGTGTGGTTCGACGAGGAGGAGGTTCGCCCGATGGGGCGTACCGCGCGCGGCGTGCGGGGCATGCGGCTCGCGGACCAGCAACAGGTGTTGTCGCTGTTGGTTGCTGACAACGATCAACAGACGGTGCTGGTGGCCACCGAGAACGGTTTTGGCAAACGCACGATTCTCGCAGATTTCCGTCATTCCGGTCGCGGCACGCAGGGGGTCAAGGCGATTGCCGCCAGCGAACGCAACGGCAAGGTCGTTGCCGCTCGCCTGGTGCGTGACGAAGACGAGATCATGCTGATCACCACCGGTGGCGTGTTGATCCGCACGCGCGTGCGCGAGATTCGCGAACTTGGGCGCGCGACCCAGGGAGTGACGCTGATCGCGCTCGACGCTGGAGAGAAGCTCGCCGGTCTGGAAAAGGTCGTCGAGAGCGAAGACGACGTCGAAGGGGTTGAGCCCCCGGCGGATGGCGAGGACACCGCCGCGGTCGAGCTTTCCGTTACCGATCCGGAGCAGGGGTAGGGTGGTCCGCATGTTCGACCGCGTACCTTGCTTGACCGACCGGCCGCGATTGCACACAGGATATGCCTGGTGAGCGGCGACCTGCAGAGCGAACTGGCGCTCGTTCGCCAGCAGATCGATGGCCTTGACAGGCAATTGCTGGACTTGCTGAACCGGCGTGCCCGCTATGCGCAGCAGGTCGGGGAGATCAAGGCGCGCCATGGTGAGGCCGGCTTCATCTATCGGCCCGAGCGTGAAGCGCAGGTGCTGCAGCGGATTCAGGAGATCAACCCAGGGCCGCTGTCGAACGAGAGCGTGACCTGGTTTTTCCGGGAAGTGATGTCGGCTTGCCTGTCGCTTGAACAGCCGCTGGGCATTGCCTTCCTGGGACCGCTCGGCACCTTCTCGGAAAGCGCAGCGATCAAGCATTTTGGTCATGCCGCACGCCCGATGCCCCAGATTTCGATCGACGATGTCTTTCGCGAAGTCGAATCCTGTCATGCCGACTACGCTGTGGTGCCGATTGAAAACTCGACCGAGGGTGCCGTCGGACGCACCCTCGACCTGCTACTGACGACGCCGCTCAAGGTCTGTGGCGAAGTGGTGCTGCGCATTCACCAGCATCTGCTGTCGAACGAGCGCTCGCTGGGTGAAGTGGTGAAGGTCTATTCACATGCGCAGTCGCTGGCGCAATGTCACGAGTGGCTGAATCGCTCGCTGCCGAATGTACAGCGCATTCCGGTCGGCAGCAACGCGCAGGCCGCGCAACTCGCCGCGACCGAAGCAGGGGTTGCTGCAATCGCCGGTCAGGCAGCTGCCGAGCGTTATCGACTGCCTGAACTGGCCAGCAACATCGAGGATGAACCGAACAATACCACCCGCTTCGTCGTTCTCGGTCGCCACGACGCCGGGCCATCGGGGCGTGACAAGACCTCGCTGATCATGTCGGCGCACAACCAGACCGGCGCGCTCAGCAAGCTGCTGGCCCCGTTTTCCGATGCCGGTGTTTCGCTGACCCGGCTGGAGTCACGTCCAGCACGTCACACGCTGTGGGCGTATGTCTTTTTCGTCGATGTCGAGGGCCACCGCGACGATGTGGCAGTGCGTAGCGCACTCACCGAACTGGCTCGGCGTGCGCCTTATCTGAAGCTGCTGGGTTCATACCCGGTCGCGGTCTACTAGGCTTTTCGATGCGAGGACTGCAGATGACACTCTACGAGCACTCATTACCCTATATCCGGGCCATTTCTCCCTACCAGCCGGGCAAACCGATCACCCAACTGGCGCGCGAGATGGGTCTTGCCGTCGAGCAGATCGTCAAGCTGGCCTCCAACGAGAATCCGCTCGGCATGAGCCCCAAGGCGCGCGTGGCAGTGACCGAGGCGATCGCCGGCTTGGCACGTTATCCGGATGACTTCGCGTTGAAACAGTCCCTGGCTGAACGGACCGGCCTGGGAAGGGAGTGCATCGTTCTCGGCAATGGCTCGAATGACGTGCTCGATATCGTTGCCCGGGTTTTTCTTGCGCCGGGGCGCTCGGCAGTCTTCGCGCAGTATGCCTTTGCCGTTTATCCGCTGGCAACGCTGGCGGCCGGTGGCGAGGGCATTGCCGTCGCGGCCAGGGACTACGGCCATGACCTCGATGCCATGCGCGCTGCAATCCGGCCCGATACACGGCTGCTCTGGATCGCCAACCCCAACAATCCGACCGGCACCTTTGTGCCGTATGCGCAGCTTCGGGCCTTTCTACAGTCGCTGCCGGCAGAGGTCGTGGTGGTGCTCGACGAAGCCTACAACGAATACCTGCCTCCCGCCGAGCGGGTCGATACAACTGCCTGGCTGGGGGCCTTTCCGAACCTGGTGATCACCCGTACTTTTTCGAAGATCTACGGTCTGGCGGGTCTGCGCATCGGTTATGCGCTCTGCTCGGCCGAGATCGCCGACCTCATGAATCGCGTTCGCCAGCCCTTCAATTGCAACAACCTCGCACTGACCGCAGCCATCGCAGCGCTCGATGACCATCAGTTCGTCGCCAGCAGCTATGCGCTCAACCGTTCGGGAATGGCGCAGATTGTTGGCGGACTGAAACGCCTGGGCTGTACCCATATTCCATCGCATGGCAACTTCCTGACTTTCCGGGCAGCGGATGCGCATCTGGTTAACCAGAAGCTGCTCAAGCAGGGGGTCATCGTTCGTCCGATCGCCAGCTACGGGATGCCGGAATGGCTGCGCGTCACGATCGGTACCGAAAGCGAGAATGCCCGCTTCCTCACCGCCCTGGAGGGGGCGCTGTGAATAGCGGCTGCCGCGGGCTCCTGCCGTGAGCAGCGCACCGTTGTTCGGCAAGGTCGTTGTCTTTGGCGTCGGCCTGATCGGGGGATCCTTTGCGCTGGCCCTCAAGGCTGCCGGAGAGGCCGCAGAGATCGTCGGTTTCGGGCGTCGGATCGGCTCGCTGACGCAGGCGCTGGAGCTGGGTATCGTGGACCGTGCCGGATTCAATGTCGGGCAGGAGGTTTCCAATGCCGATCTGGTACTGATCGCTACGCCGGTCGGCAAGACCGCCGAGATCATGGCCCGTATCGCCCCCTGCCTGGGGCGCCGGACGCTGGTTACCGACGCGGGCAGTACCAAGGGAAACGTGATTGCCGCAGCGCGTGTCCATTTTGCTGCTCGACTCGGTCAATTCGTCCCCGCGCACCCCATTGCCGGTGCCGAAAACAGCGGTGCACTGGCCGCGCGCGCCGATCTCTATCGCCACAAGCAGATAGTCCTGACACCACTGCCGGAAAACCGTCCGGAGGACATCGCTCGCGTACGTTCGGCATGGGCGTGTTGCGGCGGCCTGGTCAGGGAACTGACAGCGGCCGAGCATGATCGGATTTTCGCTGCCGTCAGCCATCTGCCGCACCTTTTGTCCTTTGCCCTGGTGCATGAGCTGACCCGGCGCGACAACCGGGAGTTGCTGTTCGGCTTTGCCGCCAGCGGTTTTCGCGACTTCACGCGCATTGCTGCCAGCCACCCGGAGATGTGGCGAGATATCTGTCTGGCCAATCGCACCGCTTTGCTCGACGAACTCGACCACTACCGGTCAGAACTCGACGAATTGCGTGAGGCGCTGCAGCGTGGCGACGGAACCAGCCTCCAAGCGACCTTCGACATCGCCAGGAACGCTCGTCGCGAGTGGGCCGCGGGCCAGGCGAACGAGTGAGCATCGACCATCTCGATCTGCCGCAATTGTGCGCGGCGCGCGGTACGGTACACCTGCCCGGTTCGAAGAGCCTCTCCAACCGGCTGCTGCTGCTGGCAGCGCTGGCCACTGGCAGGACCGAGCTTGGTGACCTGCTGCTCTCCGATGACACCGCGCGCATGCTCGCAGCGCTGCGGATACTCGGCGTTGGCGTCGAGCCGGGGGAGGGCAAGGCACTTTGTATCACTGGTGTGGCAGGGGATTTCCCGGTACGTGCGGCCGACCTTTTCCTCGGCAACGCTGGCACGGCTTTCCGGCCGCTGACTGCAGTCTTGGCGCTCGCCAGAGGTGACTATTGCCTGAGCGGAGTGCCGCGGATGCACGAACGACCGATTGGCGATCTGGTCGATGCCTTGCGCCAGCTAGGCGCCCAGATCAACTACCAGGGTGTCGAGGGCTTTCCGCCCTTGCGGATTCGCCCGCCGATGCCCTGCTCGAATGACGTAGTGCAGGTGCGTGGCGACGTGTCCAGCCAGTTTCTCACCGGTCTGTTGATGGCCTTGCCGCTACGCGGGATCGAAACGACGGTGGAAGTGGTCGGCGAGCTGATTTCCAGACCCTACATCGACATCACGCTGGCGAGCATGGCGCGCTTTGGCGTCGAGGTGCGACGCGACGGCTGGCGGCGCTTTACCGTGCCTGCGGGCAGTGCCTATCGTTCGCCAGGGCTCGTCCAGGTCGAAGGCGATGCCTCGTCGGCGTCCTACTTCCTCGCACTCGGCGCAATCGGCGGCGGGCCTTTGCGCGTCGAGGGAATTGGTCCGGACTCGATTCAGGGGGATGTGCGCTTTGCTGATGCCCTCTCCGCGATGGGCGCACGGATCAGTGCAGGGGCACACTGGATCGAGGCTGCGGCGCCGTTGGTCGGCAGGCTGCGGGGTATCGACCTCGATTGCAATCACATCCCCGATGCGGCGATGACGCTGGCCACCACGGCCTTGTTTGCCGACGGGCCGACCACCCTGCGCCATATTGCCAGCTGGAGAGTCAAGGAAACCGACCGCATCGCCGCGATGGCAACCGAGCTGCGCAAGCTCGGTGCAAGCGTCGAAGAGGGTGCGGACTACCTCCGCATCGATCCGCCAGTCGGCGGTCTGCACGCGGCGGCGATCGACACCTATGATGACCACCGGATGGCCATGGCCTGCTCGCTGGCAGCACTGGGAACGCCTCTGCGGATCAATGACCCGCAGACGGTGGCCAAGACCTTCCCGGACTATTTCGCACGCTTCGCCGAGGTCGGCCAGGCGGTGCCGGTGATCGCCATTGATGGCACCTCGGCTTCGGGCAAAGGCACCATCGCCATCCGCGTCGCGCAGGCGCTGGGTTGGCACTACCTCGATTCCGGCGCTCTCTATCGCTTGACCGCCCTGGCCGCACGGCATGCTGGAACGGCCTGGGACGATGAAGACACTGTCGCAGCAATTGCTGCCGGTCTCGATGTCGAGTTCGGCGACCATGCAATCATTCTGGCTGGCGAGGAAGTTTCTGACGCCATCCGCAGCGAGGAGATCTCTGTCGGTGCTTCGCGAGTGGCTGCGCTGCCTGCCGTACGCGCTGCCCTGCTGTTCCGGCAACGGGCTTTTCGCCGGTCACCTGGACTCGTTGCCGATGGGCGCGACATGGGTTCGGTAGTTTTTCCTGATGCGATGATCAAGGTTTTTCTCACCGCGAGCGCCGAGATGCGCGCCATGCGCCGGCATAAGCAGTTGATCGAAAAAGGAATGGCTGCTAGTATTGCGGACCTCTTGCTGGATCTGCGCGAGCGCGACGAACGGGATAGCCAACGTAGCGTCGCTCCGATGCAGCAGAGTGCGGACGCCGAGCTACTCGACACCACGAATCACACCATCGACTCAGCGGTGGCACAGGTTCTGGACTGGGTCAGCAAGGGTCTGCAGAAAAGGTGAAACGGCAACCGTCGTTTCCTTAGGTGTCATCAGTTCGACGTGTCGTTCCGTTGGCCCGGCAGGTTCTGCCGCACTTGGTCTGCCGGTGCTGCCCTCCCCCGCCTTGGTAAGACCGTCAAGCCGGAACTGGTGATCGTTCATTCATTCACCCCGCAATGCTGCGGCTAGGTAACTCAACTCATATGTCAGCTAATCCCACCATGCTAGAAAGTTTTGCCGAACTCTTCGAAGAGAGCCTCGGTCGTCAGGAAATGCGTCCCGGAGAGGTGATCACCGCGGAAGTCGTGCGCATTGACCAGAATTTTGTGGTCGTCAATGCCGGTCTCAAGTCCGAGAGCTATATTGAAATTGAAGAATTCCTGAGTGACAAGGGCGAAATCGAGGTCAAGGTCGGGGATTTTGTTCAAGTCGCCATTGAGCAGCTCGAAAACGGTTTCGGTGAAACCCGTCTGTCACGTGACCGTGCCAAACGTGTCGCGGCGTGGAATGCTCTCGAACAGGCGCTCAATGACGGTAGCCTGGTGACTGGCACCATTACCGGCAAGGTCAAGGGCGGGCTGACGGTAATGACCAACAGCGTCCGCGCTTTCCTGCCAGGTTCGCTGGTGGACATGCGTCCGGTCAAGGACACCAGCCCGTACGAAGGCAAGACCTACGAATTCAAGGTCATCAAGCTCGACCGCAAGCGTAATAACGTCGTCGTTTCCCGGCGTGCCGTCCTCGAAGCCAGTGTGGGCGAAGAGCGCGATGCACTGTTGGCGGCGCTCAAGGAAGGCAGCATCGTTAAAGGGGTGGTCAAGAACATCACTGATTACGGCGCTTTCGTTGACCTGGGCGGCATCGATGGCCTGCTGCATATTACTGACCTGGCTTGGCGCCGGGTTCGCCACCCCTCTGAAGTGCTTGCAGTTGGCGACGAGGTACAGGCCAAGATCCTCAAGTTCGACCAGGAGAAAAACCGCGTCTCCCTCGGTCTCAAGCAGTTGGGCGAAGATCCCTGGGTCGGCATCTCGCGCCGCTACCCACCGACCACCCGGCTATTCGGGAAAGTCACCAACCTCACCGACTACGGCGCCTTTGTCGAGATCGAACAAGGCATCGAGGGCCTGGTGCATGTCTCCGAAATGGACTGGACCAACAAAAACGTGCACCCGTCGAAGGTCGTTCAACTCGGCGATGAAGTCGAGGTGATGATCCTCGAGATCGATGAGGATCGGCGCAGAATTTCCCTGGGGATGAAGCAGTGTGCAGCCAATCCGTGGGACGACTTCTCGATGAACTACAAGAAGGGCGATCGGGTCCGTGGCGCCATCAAGTCGATCACCGACTTTGGCGTCTTCATTGGTCTGCCTGGGGGCATCGACGGTCTGGTACATCTGTCCGACCTCTCATGGTCGCTGCCAGGTGAAGAGGCGATCCGCAACTTCAAGAAGGGCGACGAGGTCGATGCTGTGGTGCTGGCCATCGATACTGACAAGGAGCGGATTTCGCTGGGCATCAAACAGCTTGATGGTGATCCCTATACCAGTTATATCGCGACTCACGACAAGAACAGCATCGCGCGTGGCATCGTCAAATCGGTCGATGCCCGCGGTGCTGTGGTGACGCTCGATGGCGACATCGAAGCCTATCTGCGCGCTTCGGAAGTATCGCGAGACCGCATCGATGATCTGACCAAGGTGTACAAGGAAGGTGACAAGGTGGAAGCCATGATCATCAACGTTGATCGCAAGACACGTTCGATCAGCCTGTCGATCAAGGCCCGGGAGCAGGCCGAGCAGCAGGAGGCCATGCAGAAGTTTTCGGCTGACAGCAATGCCAGTTCAGGTACCACGAATCTCGGGGCCCTGCTCAAAGCCAAGCTCAACAACCCGAACTAGGGTTTAGCGAATGACCAAGTCGGATCTTATCACCCAGCTGGCCGAGCGCTTTCCGCAACTGGTCGCCAAGGATGCGGACCTGTCGGTGAAGATGATTCTCGCTGCGATGGAGGAGGCCCTGGCCCAGGGTGATCGCATCGAGATTCGCGGCTTTGGGAGTTTTTCTCTGAATTACCGGCCACCGCGGGTCGGTCGGAATCCTAAGTCCGGCGACAAGGTCGAGGTCCCAGAAAAATGGGTACCGCACTTCAAGGCCGGGAAGGAGTTGCGGGAACGCGTCGACGGCGCTCTGGACGCGGTAGACTCGATCTGAGTTGCTAAGACCGTGGCGAATGACGGGCGGTAACGAGAGTTGCCGCCCGTTTTTTGTGGGAGGCTGATCGATGCGTGCACTGTCGTGGGCTTTGTCATGTTCGCGTTTGCCATCAAGAATCAGGTGACACATGATTGAATTCGAATACTGGCAGCTCCTGTGTTTCCCTCTGTTCTTCGGGTTCGGCTGGGCAGCGGCGCGCATCGATATCCGGCATCTCGTGAAGGAGTCGCGAACGCTGCCGCGTTCGTATTTTCAGGGGCTCAACTTCTTGCTCAACGAGCAGCCTGACCGCGCCATCGAGGCCTTTGTCGAAGCCGTCAAGATCGATCCCCAGACCATTGAGCTGCACTTTGCGTTGGGCAGCCTATTCCGTCGTCGCGGCGAGACCGAACGCGCCATCCGCATGCACCAGAACCTAATCGAACGTGAAGATCTGAAACAGGATTTGAAACTGCAGGCACTGGCGGAACTCGGACAGGACTATCTTAAGGCCGGCTTGCTCGATCGCGCCGAACAAATTTTTGACAAGCTGCGCGATTCATCTCTGGCCGAAGAAGCGAAGCGCAACCTGCTCGAGATCTATCAACTCGAAAAGGACTGGGGAAAGGCGATCACGATCGCTTCGGAACTGCCGGACTACGCGTCACACAAGGAAATCGCTGAGTACCATTGCGAGTTGGCCGCTGCTGAGCTGATTCGCTCGCGCCGTGATCTGGCGGTCAGCCATCTGCAGACGGCGCTTGAGCGCAACCGTAAATGTGTTCGCGCCAGCCTGCTCCAAGGTGACATTCTGCTCCAGCAGGATCAGCCGCTGGCAGCAATCGAATCCTGGCAACGCATCGAACAGCAGGATCCAACCTACTTGGCACTGGTTGCGCAACGCCTGCTCGACGCCTTTCGCAAGCTCGATCGCCGAGAAAGGGGCTTGCAACTGTTGCGCGGCTATCTTGAGCACTATCCTTCGCTGGACCTGCTCGACGTGGTTTTTCAACTGGTGCTCGAGAGCGACGGGCCGGATGCAGCGTACAAACTGGTTCGCGATGAGTTGAAGCGCAATCCGACCCTGCTCGGTTTCGACAAGTTGCTGGAGGCCAGATTACTGATTGCGCCGCCCGAGAGTCGCCCCGATCTCGACCTTGCAAAAGGGATCGTGCAGGGCTATACACGCCGCCTAGCGCGCTATCGATGCGATAATTGCGGCTTCAAGGCGCGTCAGTTCTATTGGCGCTGTCCGGCCTGTGGCGGTTGGGAGACCTATTCGCCAAAGCGCACCGAAGAATTTGACCTCACACCTTAGGAGTTCAACTTGCCAGTCGCCATACGCGATACGGGGTACCTTCGCCTCATGAGCAGATCCTGCCGTTTAGAAAGCCGCAGCGATGCACATCCCTGATATTGCGACCGCGAAGCTGCTGATCGTCGGCGACGTGATGCTGGATCGCTACTGGTTTGGCGAGGTCACACGCATTTCTCCCGAGGCACCGGTGCCGGTGGTCAAGGTAGAGCGCAGCGAGGAGCGCCCTGGCGGGGCGGCTAACGTCGCCCGCAACGTCGCCGCCCTGGGTGCGCAGGTCGCCCTGCTGTCGGTGGTTGGCGACGACGAGGCCGGGCGCTGCTTGCAGAGACTGCTGGCCGAAAGTGGCATCGAGGCCAGCCTGCATCTCGATGCCGCGATCAGCACGACGGTCAAGCTGCGCGTGATCGGCCGGCAACAGCAATTGCTGCGCATCGATTTTGAAACGGTACCTTCGCATGAGGTGTTGCGCACCAAACTCGTCGAGTTTGCGGCGCGCCTGCCAACATGCGACGCGGTGATCCTCTCCGATTATGGCAAGGGCGGCTTGGCGCACATCGGCGAGATGATCCGATTGGCGCGAGCGGCCGGCAAAAAGGTTTTGGTCGATCCCAAGGGAGACGATTTCTCCAAGTATGCGGGCGCGACCATCGTCACACCGAACCGCGCCGAGTTGCGCGCTGTGGTCGGTCGCTGGCATGACGACGGCGAACTGGCGTACAAGGCTGGGGCACTGCGCAGCGATTTGGGACTCGAAGCGCTGTTGGTGACCCGCAGCGAGGAAGGGATGTCGCTCTTCCATGCCGGCGGGGCGATCTATGAGCAGGCAGTGGCTAGGGAGGTCTTCGATGTTTCTGGCGCCGGCGACACGGTCATCGCCACCCTGGCGGTGATGCTCGCGTGCGGCAGGGCCTGGCCGGAAGCCGTCCGGGTGGCAAATGTCGCGGCCGGCGTCGTCGTTGGCAAGCTCGGTACGGCGGTGGTCAGTCATCATGAACTGGCCGCAGCACTCAAGTGAGGTCAATCCATGTATACCATCGTTACCGGCGCAGCCGGCTTCATAGGTTCCAATCTCGTCAAGGCGCTCAACGAGCGCGGCATGCGCAGGATCATTGCCGTCGACAATCTGAGTCGGGCCGAGAAGTTTCGTAATCTAGTCGATTGCGACATCGCCGATTACATCGACAAACAGAAATTCCTCGACCGTCTGCTGGCCGGAGACTTTGACGGTGACATCGATGCCATTTTCCACCAGGGGGCATGTTCTGATACCCTGGAGAGCGATGGCCGCTACATGATGGAGAACAATTACCGTTACTCGCTAGGTCTCCTTGACTGGTGTCTTGATCAGGAAGTCCCGCTGCTCTACGCATCGAGCGCGGCAACCTATGGAGGGGGCAACGTTTTCCGGGAAGAGCGGGCTCACGAGGCACCGCTGAATGTCTACGGCTATTCGAAGTTCCTGTTCGACCAAGTGGTTCGGCAACGTCTTGCCGCCGCCGGTTCGTCCCACTCGCAGATCGTCGGCTTTCGCTATTTCAACGTCTATGGTCCGCGCGAGTCGCACAAGGGGCGCATGGCTTCGGTCGCCTTCCACCATTTTCAGCAGTTTCGCAGCCAGGGCAAGGTCAAGCTCTTCGAAGGCTGCGATGGCTATGCGGATGGCGAACAGCGACGCGATTTCGTGCATGTCGGCGATGTCACGAGCGTCAACCTGTTTTTCCTCGATCATCCTGAGAAATCAGGGATTTTCAATGTCGGCAGCGGTCGCGCACAACCCTTCAACGATCTGGCGATGGCCAGCGTCAATGGCTGCCGAGCCTTGTTTGGCGAGGCAGCGCTGCCGCTCGCCGAACTGGTGCAGCAAGGGCTGATCGAATACATCCCGTTTCCGGCGGATCTCAAGGGCAAGTACCAGAGTTTCACCGAAGCCGACCTCACCATGCTGCGCAAGGCGGGTTATGACGCCCCTTTTGCCAGTGTCGAGGAAGGCGTTGCGCAATATGTTAACTGGCTGAACGAGCATGCATAACACCCTTGAAGACTATGTCGGCGAAACGCCGCTAGTGCGTCTGCAGCGTATTCCGGGTACCGCCAACCATGCTCGCGGAAATCTGGTGCTGGCCAAACTGGAAGGCAACAACCCGGCCGGCTCGGTCAAGGATCGGCCGGCGCTGTCGATGATCGCACGCGCCGAGCAGCGTGGTGATATTCAACCGGGGGACACCCTGATCGAGGCCACTTCGGGCAATACCGGCATCGCCCTGGCCATGGCGGCGGCGGTGCGCGGCTATCGGATGATTCTGGTGATGCCGGAAAATCAGAGTGTCGAACGCCGGCAGACGATGCGTGCTTTTGGCGCCGAATTGGTGCTGGTGCCCAGGGATGGCGGCATGGAATTGGCGCGCGACGTCGCCGAGAGCCTGCGCAACGAAGGCCGCGGTATCATCCTTGATCAGTTTGCCAACCCGGACAACCCGCTGGCACACTACGAAGGTACCGGTCCCGAGCTGTGGCGCCAGACTGCGGGGCGCATCACTCATTTCGTGAGCAGCATGGGCACCACCGGAACGATCATGGGGGTGTCGCGCTACCTCAAGGAACAGAATCCCGGCATCTGCATCGTCGGCTGCCAACCCGAAGACGGTTCGCAGATCCCCGGCATCCGCAAGTGGCCGGAAGCCTATCTGCCGAAGATCTTCGACCGCTCGCGTATCGATCGCGTCGAATCGGTCGGGCAGGGAGAGGCAGAAGAAATGACCCGCCGCCTGGCGCGCGAAGAAGGCATTTTCGCCGGCATCTCATCGGGTGGCGCGTTGGCCGTCGCCTTGCGGGTCGCCAGTGAAGTCGAGAATGCGACGATCGTCAGCATCGTTTGCGATCGTGGGGATCGCTATCTGTCAACCGGGGTCTTTCCTGCTTGACGCATGAAGCCGGTTCTTGCCTTTGACATTGAAACCATCCCGGACGTCGGGGGCTTGCGCCGTCTGCATGGCCTCGATGCGGCGCTTTCCGACGACGAGGTTGCCGAACTTGCCTTTCAGCAGCGCCGTGCTAGCAGCGGCAACGACTTCCTGCCGCTGCACCTGCAACGCGTTACGGTGATCTCCTGCGTTCTCAGGATTGGCAAGGATTTTCGCGTGTGGTCGCTGGCTGAACCGGAGCAGGGTGAGGCCGAAATCATTCAACGCTTTTTCGACGGCATCGAAAAGTTCACACCGCAGATCGTGTCCTGGAATGGCAGTGGTTTTGACCTGCCGGTGTTGCACTACCGGGGGCTGATGCATGGTGTGGTCGCGCCGCGATATTGGGACCTCGGTGACGGCGACTACTCCGACAGCCGAGAATTCAAATGGAACAACTACATCAGCCGCTATCACATGCGCCACCTGGATCTGATGGACCTGCTGGCGATGTATCAGCCACGCGCCAGTGTGCCGCTCGACGAGCTGGCCAGGTTGATCGGGTTTCCTGGCAAGCTCGGGATGGATGGCAGCAAGGTGTGGAGCGCATGGCAGGCAGGCCGAAACGCTGAAATCCGCGATTATTGTGAGACCGACGCACTCAACACCTACCTGGTTTCTGTGTGCTTTCGCCGTATGCGCGGTGAGATTGCGCGTGCCGGATACGAAAACGAGATGGCCTCCGTGCGTGCTGAACTGGCGCGGATCGACAAACCGCACTGGCGGGAATTTCTGGCTGCCTGGCAGTAGCGTGGCCGTTCGCCGGCCCCTTCTTCTCGCGATCGGCAGGCCTGCTCAGAGATCAGGCAAGGTCAAGGACAAGCCACGAAATGATTTCTCGCCTGGCCTGGTGTCATTGCACTGGTTGCCGTCGTCGCTGAGTACATAGATCTCGTTTTTCCCGGCGGCCGCGAAGAGCGCCTCCGGGTGCATGTCAGAGAAGTCGATCTTCTTGACCCGTTGCGGCGAATCGGCCGTCTTGCCCGACCAAGTATAGAGGGCGAAACCCTTGCCGCTCTTCTTGTCGCCCCAGGGTCCGGCGATGATCGCGAAACGGGAATTGACGAAATCGATGCTGCGAATCCCGCGCTCGCCAAGATCGAGCGCAATCAGATCGCCAAAAACCGGCTTGGCTGACTGGTCGATCACTGCCGCAGGATTCCTCAGTGGCAGCAACAGGGCTTCCTTGCGCACGGACAAGGGATTGCGGAAGCCGATCAGGAGTTGCCCATCAGGGGTCGCGGCGAGGCCTTCGATGTTCAGGCCGCCCGGCATTTCGGGATCAATCGTCTGCTTGCTGGCCAAGCCGAGGACTGCGAACCTCGGCTCAGCGGCGATGTGCTCGACAAGCAGGGTGTAGGGCGGCGTGGCCGCGCTGACCGTTGGTGAGGCAGCACCCGCGAGCATGTCGGTGGCAAATATCTGCCGTCGCTGCACCTTGATTTCACCGTCCTGGTTGCGGGCGTGCGAGGAAATCCAGTAAATCCGGTTGCCGATGCGCGCGGCACCCTCGATGTCCGATTTCGTGGCCTTAACCTTTGCCTTGGGCAGGCACTCGCCACTGTTTTCGAGCAACTCGACACAGGCTACGGCTTCGGGTTTGCCGCGTTGGTAGATGGTCAGGACATGACGATCGTCGTCAGCGACGACGAAGTGCCTTGCGCCGAGCGCAACGGCAGCGGAAGCATCGCAGAGGCCAAGGTAGCGCGTCGCTTCTGCATGGACGGGTGCAGTCATCAGAAGCGTATTCAGAAACAGGGCGGCGACACACATCGGACAGTTGTTGTTCATGAGCAGTGATCTCCTGGCAGGCACGGGGTAAAGTATAGTCTTGTGACGGGTTCAAACCGCAAGTGACAGGGTGCATTCCGCAGAACCCAGGTCATAGCGATGTTCAAATCACCTTCAATCGATCAGAATCATGTCTTCACGGCTTCGATCATTCGATCAGGCGATATTCGCGCCATTACCGTTGGGAGGAATTGCATGCAGTTGCATCGTTGGGTTCTGCGGGCGGCAACGACTGTGCTCCTGGGCCTTGTCGTACCGGCGCAGGCGGCGGGGACGCTAGACAAGATCAAGGCCTCAAAAACCATTGCACTCGGTTACCGCGAGAGCTCGGTACCCTTCTCTTATACTGGCGATGACAATCAGCCCTGGGGTTATTCGGTCGACCTATGTACCAGGGTGGCGGCGGCAATCGTCAAGCAACTGGACCTTGACGAGCTGCAGCTGCAGTGGGTGCCGGTGACACCGGAAACGCGGATCGCCAAATTGAAATCGGGTGCGATCGACCTCGAATGTGGTTCAACCACCAGTACGCTGGCACGCATGGAAGAAGTCGATTTCAGCCTGCTGACCTACATTGACGGTGGCGCGTATCTGTCGCGCAGGGCCGCCGGAATCCGGCGCTTCGAAGACCTGGCCGACAAGCGGATTGCCGTTGCCACCGGAACGACCAGCGAGAGGACGATTGCCGCGGCACTGCTGCAGTACAAGGTTGCTGCCGAGTTGGTCAAGGTCAGCGATCACTCGCAGGGGATAGCGGCGATGCTGCAGGGAAAGGTCGAGGCCTATGCCTCCGATCGATCGTTGCTGATCGGGCTTGTCCTCGATTCAGGCAGCCAGAATGACTGGTCGATCGGTCCCGAGACCTTTTCCTACGAGCCCTATGCCTTGATGATGCGCCGCAATGATGCGGCCTTCCGCTTGGCGGTGAACCGCGAACTCGCTCGCCTCAGCCGCAGCCGCGAGATGCACGCGATCCATGATCGCTGGTTCGGAATGCTCGGCAAACCGGGGCTGCGGCTGGAGAGCCTGTACTTCCTGAACGGTTTGCCGGAGTAGCCGGATCAGGCTGCGATCGCGTTCAGCGCGGGTCGGTCTGCTTCTCCTCGTCGGCCACGACTTCGCGGTAGACGTGCCAGCTCGCATGCCCCACCAGGGGCATGGTCACAATCAGCCCGAGAAACAGCGTCGCAAAACCGATCGCGGCGAGGATCGCGATGCAGGCAGCCCAGAGCAGCATCGGGCCGGGGTTGCGGGCGCAGGCGAAGAGGCTGGCCAGCGCCGCCGTGATCGCATCGGTCTTGCGGTCGAGCATCATGGGCAGGGCGATGACGCTCATCGCGAAGACGAAGCAGGCGCAGAACCCGCCGACGGCAAAGTAGGCGAAAGCAAAGTCGAGTTGCTCGAATGTCAGGACAGTTCGCACGACATCAGCGAAGCTGGGCAATCCGCCAGCGAAGAATAGCGCAAAGATAATGATTGACGCGCGTGCCCAGATCAGCAGGATCACCGCCAACAGCGCGGCAAACAGCCCGATATCCGCAAGATTCGAGCGCCAAGCGACAAGGGTCGGGGCCAATCGGGGTAGTTTGCCGGTTTCGATACGCCGACTCAGATCGTAGAGCCCGAATGTCAGAAAAGGGCCAAACAGCAGGAAGCCGGTCGTCAGCCCTGCGAGAAGTGCGATGGCATGAGAAAAAACCACTTGCAGCAACCAGCCGCCGAAGGCAAAACAGACGCCATAGAACAGGCTGGCAAACCCACTCTGACGGTAGTCATGCCAGCCTGCCTGCACCCAGCCAAGAACGGCACTGGCCTGGATTTGACGGATGGTCGGGAAGCGGCTCGCGGCCGGGTCTGGTGTGCTGCTCATCGGCAGGCTTTGCCATTCTTGGCCGAGTACCGGTATATCGGCGCGACCACGATGCGGATAGCCAGAGAGAACTTGCCGATGGATCCCGGAGAAAAATATGGGTTCATGATTGCTCCTCCTTGCTGGTGTGCAATGCAGGTGAACAGTTCTTTGCGTTCATCGCTGCCCAGATTGCCGATCCACTGTTGATGTGGAAGTCGCGTCAGCGACTCACGAATCACCCCTCCCTCTCACAGAGGATGGGGAAACGGTCATGACTTGCATGATCGGGAGGGCTGGAAAAGTCATGGCCGTTGGAGAATCACTCGATTTCCTGAGCATCCTCAAGCCCTGTTTGCTCTGAATGCTTCCGGTTCGATCCATAGCTGCGCGCAACCGGATACTTGATTGCATTTTTCACGAGTTTGGCGCTCACAGCTTCTTCAAGGTCGATTCCGGCATTTTCGGCAATCAACAACAGGTAAATCAGGACGTCGGCACATTCGTCGCGCAGGGCTTCCTGCGCGCTGGCGCTGTCTGCAATTGCAGCCATTTCGGCGTCACTCTTCCACTGCGTCAATTCGAGCAACTCGCTGGCTTCAAGATTCAGCGAGACGATCAAGTTGCGCAAACTGTGGAACTGCGCCCAGTTGCGTTGATCGCGAAATTCGAGGATTGCCGCGGTCAGCGTCGACAGACTCATGGCTGCAGGTGAAGAAGCGCGGTTTTGCATCCTCCAACAGGTACATGCGGGTTGTCCGAGTGCCTGCGAGCGACTCTCTGTAACAGAGGTAACGGATTCACACCTGTGAAGAGGTTCTCTGTGGAGCGGCGCATGAGGGTTGCTTGCGGGTTTTGCGAAGCGGCTATTCTAGAAGGAAAACAAATAGGGAAGGAAAAGAAATCCAAGGCCACCCTAATAGCCCTTAACAAAATCTGTTTCCGTAACAGGATGCGGACAGCAGCCTGTCAACTTCTCCGCCATCCTCACCTTTTCAGGCTCCTCCTTAGATTGGAACGTACTCCTGTGAAAAAAGCCGCGGACTGGCCCGCGGCTGAAAGTTCGCAGCGACTGCTGATGACTCGCTTAGAGCATGTCCTTGACAGCATCCGCTTCGTCGGTCAGTTCCTTGAGAGTCTTGTTCATCTTCTCGCGCGAGTACTCGTCGATTTCGATTCCCTGGATGATCTTGAACGAACCGTCTTTGCATTCGCATGGGAAACCGAAAACGATACCGACCGGGATGTCATAGGAGCCATCGGAGGGGACGCCCATGGTCACCCATTCGTCAGAACCGAGGACCCAGTCGCGCATGTGGTCGATGGCGGCATTGGCTGCCGAGGCAGCGGAGGAGAGACCGCGCGCATCGATGATCGCGGCGCCGCGCTTGCCGACAGTTGGCAGGAACACATCATTGTTCCACACCGGGTCATTGATCAGGGCCTTGACGTTGTCGCCGCCAGAGGTGCAATTGCGGTAATCGGCGTACATCGTTGGCGAATGATTGCCCCACACGACGAGCTGTTTGAAGCTTGCGACCGGCCGGCCGGTTTTTGCGGCAAGTTGCGAAAGGGCACGGTTGTGATCGAGGCGCAGCATGCCATGGTAGTTGTCCGGATTGGTGCGGCCGATTTTTCTGGCGGCAGCGCCAGCGATCAGGGCATTGGTATTGCAGGGGTTGCCAACGACGAGAACGCGGACGTCCTCGCGGGCATTCTCGGCAATGGCCTTGCCCTGCACGGTAAAGATCGCGCCATTGGCGGTCAGCAGGTCGGCGCGCTCCATTCCCGGACCACGTGGGCGTGCGCCAACCAGGAGGCAGACATCCGCATCCCTGAAAGCAAGGTTCGGATCGTCGGTGGCGAACATGCCGGCGAGCAGCGGGAAGGCACAGTCTTCGAGTTCCATCATCACGCCCTGGCAGGCTTTTTGAGCTTGCGGGAGGTCGAGTAGCTGGAGGATGACCGGTTGATCCTTGCCGAGCATTTCGCCGGAGGCAATCCGGAAAAGCAGGCTGTAACCAATTTGACCGGCGGCGCCGGTGACCGCGACGCGCATGGGGACTTTGGACATGATGCGGCTCCTGTTGTTAGTGACGACGTAAAGTAGGCAGCGTGAGCAGAAAAACGATCGGCGTTGCCCCCACAAGCCGTGTGCTGTGGGGCTGGCAAATCGGACAAATCATAAGATCTATGGTCAGCAGGTGTCAAATCTATCTTATGTCTTATATAAGATACGAATAGTTCGAACAGGATAGACGTGAGCGTCAAATTATGCTGAAATGACTGTCCATGGGCCGGTCATCGTCATTGCATCCTCCTACATTCAGTCCGCTGTATCGGCAGATCAAGGAACTGATCCTGCACAATTTGGAGGCGGGTGAGTGGGGTCCGGGGGACTCCATCCCGAGTGAGTCCGAACTGGCTAGCCGTTTCGGTGTGAGCCAGGGTACGGTGCGCAAGGCCATTGACGAAATGGCTGCCGAGAATCTCCTTGTTCGCCAGCAAGGTAAAGGGACTTTCGTCGCTACCCATAAGGATCCGGGTTCGTTTTTCCGCTTTCTCCGACTGCTCCCCAATCAAGGAGAGTTGCAGATCTCCCAGAGCATCCCGCTCGAATGCTGGCGGGCCAAGGCCGGTGCCGATGTCGCGCGCATTCTGGCCATCGAGACGGGTGCGCCCATTACGATTCTTCGCCGCCTGTTGAAGTTGGGTGACGAGCCGGTCGTCTTCGACGAGATCTATCTTCCGAGCGAACTCTTTCCCGATCTGTCACTGGAGGTGCTCAGATCCGGCGAGTCACTGTACAGCCTGTTCGAGACGCGTTACGGCGTTCGCATGATCCGTGCCAACGAACGGCTGCGCGCCGTTGCGGCTGACCGGGTCAGTGCCGAGTGGCTGCAGGTGGCCGAGGGAAGTCCGCTGTTACTGGTCGAGCGGGTGACTTTCACCTATGGCCACAAGCCCGTCGAATGGCGGCGGGGTTTCTATTCGACACGCAACTATCATTATCACAATGAACTGGGCTGAGGACCCGGGACAGGCTCCTCGGGCAAGTCAGGCACGTCTGGATGATTTATAATCCAGCGTGGTATCAAGGGGGTCGGGTGGCGTACATTCGGCCAGCTAATCATATGAGGGATGACGTTCATGGCAGAGATGGCGATCAAGAAGAAGCGTCCAAAGAATTTGGATTTGCCCACTATCAGGCTACCCCTTCCGGGTATCCTTTCAATCATTCACCGCATTAGCGGGGCAGGGCTATTCCTGCTGTTGCCATTTCTGCTCTGGCTGTTCCAGGGCAGTCTCACGTCTCCGGAAACCTTCGCTAGCGTCAAGGGGGTCGTGGCTCATCCCCTGGTCAAGATCGTCCTGCTCGGTTTGATCTGGTTCTACATGCACCACTTCTGCGCCGGCATCCGCTATCTGCTGCTCGATCTGCACAAAGGGATTGAACTTGAAGCGGCACGTCTGTCGAGCAAGGTCGTTTTCGCGGTCAGCATTGCGCTGACCCTGATCGTCGGAGCTAAAGTGCTATGGTAAATCGTATTCTCGTCGGGGCTCACTATGGCCTCAAGGACTGGCTCATCCAGCGTGCTACAGCCATCGTCATGGCTGTTTACACGGTCGTTTTCCTGGTCGTGGTCGGTGCCGTCGGGCCCGATTCCTTCGAAGCCTGGCGCGCCATCTTTGCCAACGGCTTCATGAAATTCGCCACATTTCTGTTCTTTGTCAGTGTCTTCTACCATGCCTGGATTGGTGTCCGGGACATCTGGATGGATTACGTCAAGCCCGATGGCTTGCGTCTGCTGATGATGATTGCGACGGCGACGGTGCTGGTCGGATATGCCGGCTGGGCGGTTCAGATCCTGTGGAGAATGTAAGTGAGCAAGCAAACCATTCCAGTACGTAAGTTCGATGCTGTCATCGTTGGCGCTGGCGGATCGGGTCTGCGCGCGGCGATCCAGCTTTCCGAAGCTGGTCTGAAGACGGCCGTGTTGTCAAAGGTCTTTCCCACCCGTTCGCACACGGTGGCGGCGCAAGGAGGGGTATCGGCCTCGCTCGGCAATTCCGAGGAAGATCACTGGCACTGGCACATGTACGATACCGTCAAGGGCTCGGACTGGCTCGGTGATCAGGACGCGATCGAATACATGTGCCGCATGGCACCCGAGGTCGTCGTTGAACTCGAGCACTTCGGAATGCCCTTCGACCGTACCGACGAGGGCAAGATCTACCAGCGTCCCTTTGGTGGACATATGTCTAACTTTGGCGAGAAGCCGGTTCGCCGTGCCTGCGCCGCGGCAGACCGAACGGGTCACGCCATGCTGCACGCGCTCTATCAGCGCAACGTACGCGCCAATACGCAGTTTTTCGTTGAATGGATGGCGCTCGACCTGATTCGCGACGATTCCGGTCAGATTCTCGGCGTTATCGCCCTTGAAATGGAAACGGGGGAAGTCGTCGCTTTCCACACCAAGGCCACCGTCTTTGCCACTGGAGGTGCTGGCCGGATTTTCTATTCATCGACCAATGCCTTCATCAACACCGGTGACGGTCTGGGCATGGCAGCGCGCGCCGGCATTGCACTGGAGGACATGGAATTCTGGCAATTCCACCCGACCGGTGTCGCTGGCGCGGGCGTGCTGATTACCGAAGGAGTGCGCGGCGAAGGCGGCATCCTGCGTAATTCGACCAACGAACGCTTCATGGAGCGATATGCGCCGAATGCCAAGGACCTGGCTTCTCGCGACGTGGTATCGCGTGCCATGGTCACGGAAATCAACGAGGGTCGCGGTTGCGGGCCAAACAAGGATTTTGTGCTGCTTGACATCACCCACCTCGATCCTGCGACGATCATGAAGCGCTTGCCGGGAATTCGCGAGATTTCAATCCAGTTTGCCGGTATCGATCCGATCAAGGCGCCGATCCCGGTGGTGCCGACCTGTCATTACCAGATGGGAGGTGTACCGACCAACTACAAGGGTCAGGTCGTCGCCGATGACGGAACACCGGTCAAGGGCTTCTACGCCGCCGGCGAGGTCGCCTGTGCTTCAGTGCACGGCGCCAACCGGCTGGGAACCAACTCGCTGCTGGACCTGCTGGTATTCGGCAAGTCGTCCGGCGATTCGGTGATCGACGATCTCAAATCCGGAGCTATCGGTCTCAAGGAGTTGCCGGAGAATTTCGCGGATCGTACGATGGCACGCCTGCACCGTCTCGATACGCAGACCGGTGGGGCCGACGTCAACGCCACGCGTCTCGAACTGCAGCGTACGATGCAAAAACACTGTGGCGTTTTCCGTTTCAAGGACATGCTGGCCGAGGGTGTCGCGAAGATCCTCGATATCGAGAAGGCGGTCGCGAGAACCGAGATCAAGGACAAGTCCCAAGTGTGGAACACGGCACGAGTCGAGGCTCTGGAGCTGGACAATCTGATCGAAGTGGCCAAGGCGACGATGATTTCGGCGGAAGCGCGCAAGGAGTCGCGTGGTGCCCATGTCCGTGACGATGCGCCGGATACTGCAGCGAATCCGAACGGGCGCGACGACCTCCACTGGCACAAGCACACGCTATGGCACCGCGACGGTAATCATCTCGATTACAAACCGGTGATCATGAAGCCGCTATCTGTCGAATCCATCGCGCTGAAGACGCGCTCCTATTGATCGTGCGCCAAGGAGTCAATGTCATGACCACCAGTACCATGCAGTTCAAGATTTACCGCTACGATCCCGACAAGGACGCCGCGCCCTACATGCAGGACATCTCGGTCGAGGTCGATTTTTCCATCGATCGCAAGTTGCTCGACATTCTGACCCGACTGAAGGCGAAGGATGACACGCTTTCCTATCGTCGCTCGTGTCGAGAAGGCATTTGCGGATCGGATGCAATGAACATCAATGGCAAGAACGGCCTGGCCTGTCTGACCGAGATCAAGGATCTCAAGCAGCCGGTCGTCTTGCGGCCGCTGCCGGGCCTGCCGGTGATTCGTGACCTGATCGTCGACATGACCCAATTCTTCAAGCAGTACCACTCGATCAAGCCCTACCTGATCAATGAAGGTCCGCGTCCTGAACGCGAGCGACTGCAGTCGCCAGAGGAACGTGAAGAACTGAATGGTCTGTACGAGTGCATCCTGTGTGCCTGCTGTTCGACATCGTGCCCCTCTTTCTGGTGGAACCCGGACAAGTTTGTCGGTCCTGCCGGCCTGCTGAACGCCTACCGTTTCATCGCCGATACCCGTGACCAAGCGACCAATGAGCGCCTCGATGATCTTGAGGATCCCTACCGTCTGTTCCGCTGTCACACCATCATGAACTGTGTTGACGTCTGCCCGAAAGGTCTGAATCCGACACGGGCGATTGGTAAGATCAAGGAATTGATGGTTCGTCGTGCGGTCTGATGGTGGACAGAGAAAACCTCAACCGCCTGCGCTGGCGTTGCACTCGACGCGCAATGCTGGAAATGGACCTCTTGCTCGGGGAGTTTCTTGACCGGATCTTCCCGATGCTGGAACCCGAACAGGCGGACGCATTTGTCACACTGGCCGACATGGAGGATCTGGAACTATGGCCACTGATCAATGGTAGCCGCCAGTGCTCAGATGCGGTCCAGGCCGAAGTCGTTGCGTTGTTGCGCAACGTAAGAGTTAAGTAAGGAAGTTGCCATAGTCTGGCAGCTTCCTGTTCGTAGCTGTGACCTCAACACCTGAACGGGGATAAATAAATGACGATCGAACGTAAAGCAACTTTGACCATCGAGGGGCGGGCGCCCGTCGAATTTCCAATCATGACGCCTACCCACGGCAATGATTGCATCGACATTCGTACCCTGTTGGGCAAGACCGGTCATTTCACCTACGATTCTGGCTACCTGTCGACGGCGAGTTGCCGGTCGAAGATCACGTTCATCGACGGTGACAAGGGCGAACTCCTTTATCGGGGTTATCCGATCGAGCAACTGGCCGAGCAATGCAACTTCCTTGAGGTGGCCTATCTGCTGTGGAACGGCGAGCTGCCGACGGCTACTCAGAAAACCAACTTCGAGAAAAACATCAAGGTACACACGATGGTACACGAGCAGCTGGTGAAGTTTTACCAGGGCTTTCGTCGTGATGCGCATCCGATGGCCGTTCTGGTGGGGGTCGTGGGCGCCTTGTCGGCGTTTTACCATGAAGCCGAGAATTTCTCCGATCTCGAACACCAGAACATCAGCTTCAACCGGATCGTCGCCAAACTCCCGACGATCATCGCCATGGCCTATAAATATCACGTCGGCGAGCCGTTCATTTACCCGCGCAACGACCTCGATTACACTGCCAACTTCATGCACATGATGTTCGGCACGCCCTGCGAGGAGTACAAGCCGAATCCGGTGCTGGTGCACGCCTTGGACACCATTTTCACCTTGCATGCCGATCACGAGCAGAACGCATCGACTTCGACGGTTCGTCTGTCGGGATCTTCCGGCGCTAATCCGTATGCCTGCATCTCAGCGGGGATCGCCTGCCTCTGGGGCCCGGCACACGGCGGTGCCAACGAAGCCTGTCTGCAGATGCTCGAAGAAATCCACGATGTCTCGCGCGTTGGCCGCTACATTGCCCGCGCCAAGGACAAGAACGACGAATTCAAGCTGATGGGTTTTGGTCACCGTGTCTACAAGAACTTCGATCCGCGCGCGAAACTGATGCGCAAGGTCTGCGGCGATGTCCTACAGGAACTCGGTCTAGAGAACGATCGTCTGTTCAAGCTGGCGATGGAACTGGAGAAGATCGCTCTGGAGGATGACTACTTCATCGAGAAGAAGCTCTATCCCAACGTCGATTTCTACTCGGGAATCGTTCAGAAGGCGCTTGGCATTCCAACCACCATGTTCACCTGCATCTTCGCGCTGGCGCGTACGGTCGGGTGGATGACGCAATGGGAAGAGATGATCAACGATCCGGAATACAAGATCGGTCGTCCACGCCAGCTCTATGTCGGCAAAGCCCGGCGTGACGTCATTGCCGTCGACCAGCGCTAGGCTGATCGACTCAAAGGGGCGGCCGGCAGTAGCCGCCCTTTTTCATGCTGTGGCCTCCCACACCACAGTTTTTCTCAATTCGAACCAGAACGGTGACGACAGGTAACTGCCATGATGAATCAGCTTTTTGGTAACTCCCTACTCTTTGGCGGCAATGCACCCTTTGTCGAGGAGTTGTACGAAAACTATCTCGACAATCCTGGCTCTGTCTCCGATCAATGGCGCGAGTATTTCGACAAGCTGGCGCAACTGCCGGGTTACGTTGCCCGCGATGTTCCTCATTTGCCAGTGATCAATGCGTTTGCTGAACTGGCAAGAAAGGGAGGCTACCGCGCCGCGGCAGTCACACCGGTAGATGACAGGAAACAGGTCAGCGTTCTCCAGATGATCACCTCGTATCGTTTCATTGGCGACCGCTGGGCCAACCTGGACCCACTCAAACGCACGCCGCGTCCGGAGGTGCCGCAGCTCGATCCTGCCTATTACGGTCTTTCCGATGCTGACCTGAATACCGTGTTCAATGCCGGATCGTTCAAGGGAACGCCGGACCACGCCACCTTTGGCCAGATCTACGACGCACTCAAGGCGACCTATTGCGGATCGATCGGCGTCGAGTACATGTACATCAGTACGGTCGCCGAGAAACGCTGGATTCAAGATCGCCTCGAGCGCATCCATTCGAAGCCGAACTATACTGCCGAGCAGAGAAGACGGATGCTCGAACGTCTGACTGCCGCCGAAACGCTCGAACGCTACCTACACACCCGTTATGTCGGGCAGAAACGCTTCTCGCTCGAAGGGGGAGAATCCACGATCGTGGCCATGGATGAACTGATTCGTGTCGCCGGCGCCGGAGGGGTGGACGAGATCGTCGTCGGAATGGCTCACCGTGGCCGCCTCAACGTGTTGGTCAATACGCTGGGCAAGGCGCCGTCGATGTTATTTGACGAATTCGAGGGCAAAAAGGCGCAGATACTGACTGCCGGTGACGTCAAGTACCACATGGGTTACTCGTCCGACGTGTCAACCCCGGGCGGTCCCTGCCATCTGACGCTGGCGTTCAACCCCTCACACCTCGAAATCGTGAACCCGGTAGTCGTCGGTTCGGTGTATTCGCGCCAGCGTCGTCGCGGCGAGAACGGCAAGGACAAGGTACTCTCCGTGCTCATCCATGGGGATGCAGCCGTCGCTGGCCAGGGAGTCAACCAGGAAATGCTCAATTTCGCGCAGACGCGCGGTTACGGTGTGGGCGGTACGGTCCATATCGTCATCAATAACCAGATCGGCTTCACCACCTCCGACCCGCGCGACTACCGTTCGTCCTTGTACTGTACCGACATCTTCAAGATGGCCGAAGCACCCATCTTTCATGTCAATGGGGATGATCCGGAAGCGGTGGCGCTGGTCACTAGCCTGGCCGTCGAATTCCGCAAAACCTTCAAGAAGGATGTCGTGGTCGACATTGTCTGTTATCGCAAGCTCGGTCACAACGAGCAGGATGAGCCGATGGTCACACAACCGCTGATGTACAAGAAGATCCAGCAGCATCCCGGCACGCGCAAGCTCTACGCAGACAAGCTGGTTGCCGAAGGCGTACTGCACGCCGAGGGTCCGAACGAGATCATCGCCGATTACCGTGCTCACCTCGATCGTGGCGAACTGTTGTATAACCCGGTCCTCGCCGGTTACAAGCACCCGATGACCATCGACTGGACACCGTTCGTCTCGCCGCAATACATCGAAAATTGTGATACCAAGGTGCCAGTCGGCGAACTGCAGCGCCTGTCCGAGCGGTTGACGACTATTCCACCGAACTTCACGTTGCACAGCCGCGTTCAGAAGATCATCGAGGACCGTCGCCAGATGGGCGAGGGCAAGCTCCCGGTCGACTGGGGAATGGCCGAAAACCTGGCTTACGCCTCGCTGCTGGTTTCCGGCTATGGCGTTCGTATTTCCGGCGAGGATGTTGGCCGCAGCACTTTCTTCCACCGACACGCCGCGCTGCACGACCAGAATCGTGAGCACTGGGATCATGGGACCTATTACCCGCTGGCCAACCTGCAGGAACGGCAGGGTGGTTTCCAATGCTTCGACTCGGTGCTCTCGGAGGAGGCAGTGCTGGCCTTCGAGTATGGCTACTCGACCGCCAATCCGCACGAGTTGGTGGTCTGGGAGGCGCAATTCGGGGACTTCGCCAACGGTGCGCAAGTGGTCATCGACCAGTTCATCGCTGCCGGAGAAGCCAAGTGGGGGCGGGCCAGTGGACTGGTACTGCTGCTGCCGCATGGTTATGAAGGACAGGGTCCGGAGCATTCTTCGGCACGCATCGAGCGTTACATGCAGCTCTGTGCCGAGATGAACATGGAAGTCTGCCAGCCATCGACACCAGCGCAGGTTTTCCACATGCTGCGCCGGCAAGCACTGCGTAGCCAGCGCAAACCGTTGATCGTTTTCTCGCCGAAATCGCTGCTTCGCCACAAGGATGCAACCTCGACGCTGGAGGAGTTGAGCGACGGAGAGTTCCAGCGCGTGATCGGAGAAGTCGAACCGATCATTGCCAAGAAGGTCACCCGAGTGATCTTCTGCTCCGGCAAGATCTACTACGAACTGGTGGCTGCACGGCACGAGCGGAAGGTCTCGCATGTTGCGATTGCCCGACTCGAGCAGCTCTATCCCTTTCCGCAAGAGTCTTTCCAGGAGGAACTGGCCAAGTACCCAAAAGCTACGGAAGTTGTTTGGTGTCAGGATGAGCCGCGCAATCAAGGTGCTTGGTACTGGATCGCCTCGCGTCAGCACCTGTCGCGCTCGCTCAGCGACAAGCAGCATTTGTTGCTGGTTTCCCGTCCAGCCTCAGCGTCCCCGGCGGTTGGTTACCAAAGCAAGCACAACGCCCAACAAAAGGCTCTGATCGACTCCGCCTTCGGTGAGATCGAGTACTACAAATTGCCCTAGAACGGAGAGAACATGATCATCGACGTCAAAGTTCCACAGCTTTCCGAGTCAGTTGCCGAAGCGACCCTGGTCACCTGGCACAAGAAGGCCGGCGAAGCCGTCACAAGGGATGAAAACCTGATCGACATCGAGACCGACAAGGTCGTCCTCGAACTGCCAGCACCGGATGGTGGCGTGCTGGTTGAAATTGTCAAGACTGACGGGGAGACTGTGGTTGCGGGTGAGGTGATTGCGCGCATCGATACTGCCGCGCAGGCTGGCGCAGTCGCGGGCGCAGTACCAGCAACGAGGGGGATACCGGCCAAAACAGAGGCCGTGGCGATGGCTCCGGTTACGGCTGCGGGTGTCGCTTTGCCGGCAGCCCGCAAAATCCTCGAAGAGAAAGGGATGGCCGCCAGCAGTGTCGCGGGTACCGGTCGTGGCGGTCGGGTGACCAAGAGTGATGCACTGGCCGCCCAGGCGCAGGCGCCTGTGGTGAAAGCGGCTGCGGCTGCAGACCCGGTCGCCAGCCCGGTTTCGGGGCTGGCACCAGCACCGAGCGTGACGGTGCCGCTTGGTGACCGGCCGGAGCAGCGCGTACCGATGTCACGTCTGCGTGCCCGAGTTGCCGAGCGCCTGCTGCAATCACAGGCGACCAATGCGATCCTGACCACCTTCAATGAGGTGAACATGGGCCCGATCATGGCCCTGCGCAAGCAATATGGTGATCGCTTCGAAAAGGTACACGGGGTTCGCCTCGGTTTCATGGGCTTCTTTGTCAAGGCCGCCGTTGCGGCGCTGCAAAAATTCCCGGTGATCAACGCCTCGGTCGATGGCAACGACATCGTATACCATGGCTACATCGACATCGGCATTGCTGTAGGCAGCCCGCGCGGCCTGGTGGTGCCGATCCTGCGCGACGCTGACCAGATGACCATTGCCGACATCGAGAAGAAAATCGGCGAATTCGGCAGCAAGGCCAAGGACGGCAAGCTGTCGATGGAAGATCTGACCGGCGGCACCTTCTCGATTTCCAACGGCGGTGTCTTCGGTTCGATGTTGTCGACCCCGATCATCAATCCGCCGCAGTCGGCGATCCTCGGCATTCATGCGACCAAGGACCGTCCAGTGGTCGAAAATGGCCAAGTAGTGATCCGTCCGATCAACTATCTGGCCATGTCATACGATCATCGGATTATCGACGGTCGCGAGGCGGTGCTCGGCCTGGTGACCATGAAGGAAGCACTGGAGGATCCAGCTCGCCTGCTGCTTGGCGTTTGACCACTCGCCACCGAGGCACGGGTCCTCACGGATCATGAATCGGGAGTGTCCGGGAAAGTCATGACTGTTATAAAGGGAATCAATCATGTCCAAACAATTTGACGTTCTCGTTATCGGTGGTGGCCCGGGTGGCTACATTGCCGCCATTCGGGCCGCACAGCTTGGTTTCAATGTCGCCTGCTGTGAATCAAATGCCTATGCCGATCCCAAGGGAGAACCGCGTCTTGGCGGTACCTGCCTGAACGTTGGTTGCATTCCTTCGAAAGCGCTGCTGCATACCTCGCACCTCTTTGAGGAGAGCGGGCACAGCTTTGCTGAGCAGGGGATCTGTGTCGGTACGCCGACCATCGATGTGGCCAGGATGATCGGTCGCAAGGAGGGTATCGTTAAACAGCTGACCAGTGGCATCAAGGGCCTGTTCAAGAAAAACAAGGTCACTCTGCTCAATGGGCACGGTGCTTTTGTCGGGCGCAAGGAATCGGCTGAAAGTGAGGTCTGGCAGATCAGGGTGGGTGACGTACTGGTCGAGGCTAGGCAGATAATCGTGGCTACCGGTTCCAAGGCCCGTCATCTGCCTGGGGTGCCTGTCGATAACGAGATCGTTTGCGACAACATCGGTGCGCTCGACCTCAACGCCGTGCCGAAGAGGCTCGCGGTCATCGGTGCCGGCGTCATCGGCCTTGAAATGGGCAGCGTCTGGCGTCGCCTGGGTTCTGAAGTGACCATCCTTGAAGCGCTACCGGAATTTCTTTCAGTCACCGATATCGACGTGGCCAAGGAAGCTGCCAAGGTTTTTGCCAAACAGGGCCTGAAGATCATTACCGGCATCGAAATCGGTGATGTCAAGATTTCCCAGAAAGGGGTCTCGATCGACTATACCGGCAGGGACGGCAGCGAGCAGAAACTCGATGCCGATCGACTGATTGTCTCGATCGGCCGCATTCCCAACACGGATGGCCTGGATGCCGACAAGGTGGGTCTCAAACTGACCGAGCGAGGCCAGATCGAAGTCGATGCCCAATGCCGTACCAATCTCCCCGGCGTATGGGCGGTGGGTGATGTCGTCGCCGGTCCGATGCTGGCGCACAAGGCGATGGAAGAGGGCGTCATGGTCGCCGAGATCATGGCTGGTCAGTCCGGGCACTGCAATCACGAGACTATCCCCTGGGTGATTTACACCAGTCCGGAGATCGCCTGGGTCGGCAAGACCGAACAACAGTTGAAGGCCGAAGGCGTTGCCTACAAAGCCGGCAGGATTCCTTTTGCCGCGAACGGTCGTGCGCTTGGCATGGGCGAGCCAAACGGTTTCGTCAAGATGCTCGCTTGCGCCACGACCGACCGTATTCTCGGTGTCCATATCATCGGCGCGAATGCCTCCGAGCTGATCTCGGAGGGGGTCGTGGCGATGGAGTTCGGCGCCGCCGCCGAGGATCTGGCGCGCATTTGCCATGCGCATCCGACATTGTCGGAGGTGGTCCACGAAGCTGCGCTGGCCTGCGACAAGCGGCCACTACACTTCTAGATCTGAACGAGAGAGGCGACGCCAACGTCCGGAGAACTGATCGGATCGTTAGTCTCCGCAGAAAGGATTGCTGCGTCTCTCGGCTCCGAAAGTCGACATCGGTCCATGACCAGGGATGAAGGCGACATCGTCGCCGAGCGGCCAGAGCCGGTTGCGGATCGAAGAAATCAGCGTATCAAAATCGCCTTTCGGAAAATCGGTACGGCCAATCGACCCCTGGAACAGCACGTCGCCAACGATCGCCAAGCGGCCCGGCGGGTAAAAGAAAACCACGTGCCCAGGCGTGTGGCCAGGACAATGCAGGACATCCATTTCGACCTTGCCGAACGATACCTTGTCGCCCTGGACGAGCCAGCGGTCAGGAGTGAAGGCACGCACGTTGGCAAAGCCGAACATCCTGCTCTGCACCGGCATGCCGTCAATCCAGAACTGGTCTTCGCGCTGCGGTCCTTCGATCGGCAAGGACAAACGATCCGCCAAATCAGCGACGGCGCCGGCGTGGTCGATGTGACCGTGCGTGACGAGAATTTTCTCCAGCTCGACGCCGTTAGCCGCAACTGCTCGCAGGATACGCGATACATCACCACCCGGGTCTACGACGGCACCGCGTCTGGTTTGCTCGCACCAGAGCAGGCTGCAGTTCTGCTCGAAGGGAGTCACCGGGATGATCTGATATTTCATGTTCGACGGTCGTAGAGGGATGTCTGCCAAGACTGCGCAGTATACCAGACGACCACTCGCCGCGCCGCTGCGTCCAGCTGTGCGGCGCTTCTTGCCGAGTGCGCTGGTGGCTCTGATGTCACTGATGATCGCTTGCGATGCCATGGCGCAGAGCGATGCAACCGGCGGCGCAGCGGCCCGCGTCGAGGTGTCGCTCGACGGCGAAATCTACAGCGTGCGAGCCAGCGCGCAGTTGGCCGCCGATCAGCGTGTGGTTTGGGAAACGCTGACCGACTATGAGCGCCTGCGCGAGTTTATTCCTGGTGTGACGCGCGCACGCGTTCTCGCACGTACAGGAAACCAGCTCAGTATCGAGCAGGTCGGCGTGTTCTCGGTATTGTTTATCGATCTGCCGGTACGGGTCCGCCTGGCGGTTCAGCACCTTCCCTACACGATGGTGCTGGCGCGCATGGATGCGAGTCCCCTGGACGCGGGTGAGCCGACGCTGCGCAGTTTCAGCGGCCGTTACACGCTGAGCGTGGTCCGCCTGGCGCAGCGTGCCGGGGTGCGGCTGGACTACGACGCGCAGTTCGAACTGACGCGACCGCTGCCCGTGGTGATCGGCCCGCTGTTTGGCGTTGCCGCCGTGCGCGGCACGATGCGTGCGCAGTTCGAGGCGATGCTGCGCGAGATCGAGCGGCGACAGGCGCTGCTGGTCGCTGCGGAGCAAGCCGAATGATGAACAGTCTCATCATTGCTCTGTGCTGCGGCCTGCTTATCGGTTGTGCAAGTACTGACCCCTACGGATACGCGCCGGTCGCACTGCGCCTGCAGCAGGACGATGCCGTGGGGGATTGCGCGCGGCTTTTCCAGGTAAGCGACCGACTGATCGACGAGGCAGGCACACGTGATGCGCAGGCGCCACGCGTGCCAGGATTTCCCTATCGACGGGTCGATCGTGTACTTGCCCAGATGGCAGTGCAGAGCGACTTGACCGCGCCTCAGGCACAAGCCTGGAGCGTCGCGCTGGCGGTGCTGGATGCGGCCGCTCGGCGGATTGAACTTGGCAATGCCAGTCACGACGCTACTGCCTTTACCGACGCGCTAGCCTCTTGCCGGCAACTGCTGGCATGGGTCGATCAGAACGAGCTGCCGGCGTTGCTTGAAGCAATCCAGGTGCCCGACGACTACTCGATCGGGATGCGTGCGCTGGGCCTCTATCCGCTGACACGCTACACTTTCGCTGCCGGCATCCGGAGCTGGCAGCGCGACACGCTGGCAGAGTTTGCCGCACAGGCCGAGACTGACCCGTTTGCCGCCATGCGTCGGCGCTACACCGTCAGCGAATCTCTGGCCACCATGCCGACACTGCTCAATTTGCCCGAACTTGGCCTGCCGGTGCTCACTCGACAGACACTGACCAGACTGATCCTTCTCCACGCCCCGCAACTCGACATTGCCACGGCGAGCGAGGCCGATCACCCCGGCGCACTGGTCTGGCGGATCGGTTATGATGGCCGGCCGCGGATCGACGTTGGCCTCAACCAGCCGGTTCTGTACGTGCGCACTAGCCACGCACATTTCGGTGGGCGCTGGTTGCTACAACTGATATACACTGTTTGGTTTTCGGCACGCCCACCGGTGCATGCCTACGACGTTTTGGCCGGGCGGCTCGATGGCCTGATGTGGCGCGTCACCCTGGCCGAGGACGGCACCCCCTTGGTCTATGACACGATTCATCCCTGTGGCTGCTATCATCTGTTCATTCCGACCGAGCAGGTACAGGCGCGACCGCAAACCGAGAGCATCGATGAAAACCTGTTTGCCCCCCAAACGCTACGCTCGCCGGCGACGCACGAGCGCGTCGTGCTGAAACTTGCAGCTGGCACGCACTATCTGCAGCGAGTCGAAATCGACGTCGCGCGACAGGATCACAGCGTCGCACTCGTGCTGCGCGACGACGACGAGCTGCGTGCGCTACCCCTGCCTGACGGCGGCAGCCGCAGCGCTTTCACTCCAGATGGGCTGATCGACGGCAGCGAGCGGCTCGAACGCTTCTACTTCTGGCCGATGGGGGTGGTCAGCGCCGGGCAGATGCGGCAATGGGGGCGACATGCGACGGCTTTCGTCGGGCGCCGCCATTTCGATGATCCGACCCTGATCGATCGCTACTTCGAACGCCTGCCGTGAAGCATCAGCCAGCCGCCTGCCAGGCTATGCTATGAGGCTACGAGTTGCTACCTACAATATCCATAAGGGTGTCACTGGTATCCGCGGGCGACCGCGCATCCACGACGTACGCATGGCGCTCGACGCCATCGACGCCGACATCGTTTTCCTGCAGGAAGTGCAGGACCGCAACGAACGGCTCGCTCGTCAGCCTGGCTACCCATTATCGGGTACGCAGCTCGATTTTCTGGCCACCGGCACTTACGCGCACCGTGCCTATGGCATGAATGCCGTTTATCCGCATGGGCATCACGGGAATGCCATCCTCTCGCGCCATCGGATTGTAGACTTCACTAACCACGATATCTCCGACCATATCCTGGAAAAACGCGGCCTGTTGCACGCCGTGGTGCGTTTTGGCCGCGGCAAGGGCCGTGAGGTGCACCTGATCTGCGTCCATTTCGGCCTGATCAAGCGTAGCCGCCTGCGGCAGGCCACTTTTCTGGCCGATTTCGTGCAGCGTGAAGTACCCATTAAGGCGCCGCTGATCATTGCCGGCGACTTCAATGACTGGCAACAGCGAGTCGATAGTCTGCTTCGCGACCGGCTGGGTGTCGATGAAGTGGGTGAGGCAGCCAGGTCGGAAACCCCTGACCGTGGGGTTCTCGACTGGTTGCTGCCCTGGCGCACCGCTAGTGATACGCAGGCTGGAGTGGCGCGCACATTTCCGAGTTTTGCCCCGTGGCTGACGCTCGATCGCATCTACGTGCGCGGCTTCCAGATACTCGAAATGCAGGTCCCCAAGGGTCTGTCCTGGGCTCGCTGTTCGGATCACGCGCCGCTGATCGCGGAACTCGAACTCTGACGGCAGGCGGACACCGTAGTCAACGGTATTCCCGCCCATTCACGCCGCCAGCCCCGCCGTCCGATGATTGTCGATCACTTGCAACAATTGAGCAAAGACTTTGGGCGTACCAGCGACCAGGTTGCCGGTTTGCAGGTAGCTTTCGTTGCCTGCAAGATCACTGATCAAGCCGCCGGCCTCGGAAATCAACAGCGCGCCACCGGCGATGTCCCAGGGCGACAAGCCGAATTCCCAGAAGCCGTCGAAACGACCGCAGGCCACATAGGCCAGATCGAGAGAAGCGGCGCCGGGGCGGCGGAGGCCGGCAGATTTTCGCGCCAGTTCCTTGAAGATCGCCAAGTAAGCGTCGATGTGGTCGTAGATGCGGTAAGGGAAGCCGGTGCCAATCAACGCGTCTTCGAGCCTGACGCACTTGCTGACACGGATGCGGCGTTCGTTGAGGAAGGCGCCAGCGCCCTTGCTGGCAGTGAACATCTCGTTCCTGACCGTGTCATATACCACCGACTGGGTGATCTGGCCGCGGTGAGCGAGTGCAATCGAGACCGCGTATTGAGGAAGACCGTGAATGAAATTGGTGGTGCCGTCAAGCGGATCGATGATCCACTGATACTCGCTGGTGCCAGTGCTGCCGGCGGTTTGACCGGACTCTTCTGCTAGAATGCCATACTCTGGATATGCCTCGCGCAGCACCTCGATGATCGCCGCTTCGGCGGTCTTATCCACTTCCGTGACGAAATCGCTCTGACGCTTGGTGGCGACCTGTAGGTGCTCGAGATCCAGTGAGGCACGATTGATGATCTGGCTGGCGCGGCGAGCCGCCTTGATGAGGATGTTGAGAGCTGGATGCATGGATGAATTTTAAGGAACCCGGCGGGTGCGGACTGATTGCTGTGGGAGAGCTTCGATTCTAATATGAACCGGCCTGCCAGGTCTCAATCTTCGAGCTCGCCGCTCGACCGGGTCCGCGTCGTCCTGTCGCATACCAGTCATCCCGGCAACATAGGCGCCGCCGCGCGCGCGATGAAGACGATGGGTCTATCGCGCCTGCTGCTGGTCAATCCGAAGCACTTTCCCGATGACCAGGCGCTGGCCCGCGCCGCCGGGGCCGAAAGCCTTCTCGTGACGGCCGAGGTGTGTACGAGCGTTGATGCAGCCCTGGCCGATTGCGTATTTGCTTGCGCAATCTCGGCGCGGCAGCGTAACCTCGGGCCACCGCCATTGCCGGCGCGCCTGGCTGCGGCAGAGATTCTCGCCAGGGCCGACGAGGGCGAGGTAGCGCTATTGTTTGGCAACGAGACTGCCGGGCTGTCGAACGCCGAGGTACAGCGCTGTCAGCGTACAGTCTTCATCCCCGCGAACCCAGAGTACACTTCACTCAATCTGGCTGCAGCGGTGCAACTGCTGTGTTACGAGTTGCGCCTGGCGGCTTTCGATGGCCATCCACCGGTACTCAGCAAAACGGTGCCTTTTGCTTCGCCACCGGCAAGCCACCAGGATGTGCAGCGGTTTTTCGAGCATCTTGAACGGGTCATGGTGAGCAGCGGTTTTCTCGACCCGCGGCGACCACGGCGGTTGCTTCCCAAGCTGCGTCGCCTGTTCGGACGTGCCGAGCTCGAGTGCGACGAGATCAACATTCTGCGCGGATTGCTCGACGCGGTCGAAAGGCAGGTCGCCGGAAAGCGCAGAATGGCCAGCGGTACAAGCGACACCGTGGATAATAGTGGATCATAATGGTTGGTTATTGTATGATGAGTTACTTCCCACAAGGATTTTCGCTGAAGGATTTTCCTTTCATGTTCAGCCGCCTGCGAGAAGACATTCAATCGGTATTCGATCGTGACCCTGCTGCCCGGACCTTCTGGGAGGTGCTGACCTGTTATCCCGGGGTGCATGCGATGGCCTCACATCGTTTGGCGCACTGGCTGTGGACGCATCAATTGCACTGGCTGGGCCGCGCAGTTTCGCATCTCGGTCGTTTCTTCACCGGCATTGAAATCCACCCCGGAGCGACGATCGGCCGGCGTCTGTTCATCGATCACGGGATGGGCGTGGTGATCGGCGAGACCGCCATCATTGGCGACGATGTCACGCTCTACCACGGCGTCACCCTCGGCGGCACTTCATGGAACAAGGGCAGGCGGCATCCGACGCTGGAAAATGGCGTGGTCATCGGAGCTGGCGCCAAGGTGCTCGGACCGATCACCGTCGGTGCGTCGGCCAAGGTCGGTTCGAATGCTGTGGTGATCAAGAGCGTGCCGCCAGGAGCCACTGCAGTGGGCAATCCGGCGCGCATCATCGACAGCGTGCAGGCCGAGAAGCGTGAGCAGATGGCCGGGCAGCTGGGTTTCTCGGCTTATGCCCTGGCTGGCGATCAGGATGACCCGCTGGCCAAGGCGATTCATGGACTTCTCGACCATGCGGTCGAGGTTGACCGGCGTTTTGAACTACTGCTCAGGAAACTTGACGAGGCCGGCGTCGAGGTCAAGGACGACTTGGTCACGACTGACCATTTTGACCCTAAATACCTGAGTAAAATAGTTGACTAATTACCGAGTTGTCACTATAGTCTAATAACTTGATCAACTACTAATATCCGTGGAGGAGCCATGCGACTAACTACCAAAGGACGTTTCGCAGTCACTGCGATGATCGACTTGGCACTGCGTTGCAGCGAAGGTCCGGTGTCTCTGGCCGGAATCAGCGATCGCCAGAAGATTTCCCTTTCCTATCTCGAGCAGCTGTTCGGCAAGCTGCGCCGCTATGGCCTCGTCGACAGCGTGCGCGGCCCCGGTGGCGGCTACTGTCTGGCGCGACCAACCAGCGAGATGACGGTTACCGACATCATCCGTGCCGTCGATGAACCACTCGATGCGACGCAATGCGGTGGCCGCGAGAACTGCCGCGACGATGAGCGCTGCATGACGCACGAGTTATGGTCGACGCTCAACGACAAAATGTACGAGTTTCTCAGTTCGGTGACGCTAGCCGAGCTCGTCAATCAACAACTCCAGAGAACCGGTGGCAAGGTCGCCGTTGTCCATGATGCGCGCCGGAGCAGGCCGCGGGCACGTGTCAAGGCCGTTGCCCTTGAAAGCTAAGCGTCGATCGCCATGTTCGCGCCCGTGTATCTCGACCACAATGCCAGTACTCCGCCCGATCCGGAGGTGCTCGAGGCGATGCTGCCCTATCTTTCGGGGCAGTTCGGCAATGCCTCGAGCCGGCACGAGTATGGGCGTGCGGCACGGTGGGCGATCGACGAGGCGCGCAGCCAGGTTGCTGCGGCAGTCGGTGCGCATGCGAGCGAAGTGGTGTTTGCCAGTGGCGGTTCGGAAGCCAACAATCTGTTGATCAAGGGTGCCGCAGCTTGTCTGAAGCCTGGTCTGCTGGCCGTCAGCGCGATTGAGCACCCCTGTGTGATCAAGCCGGCCGAACAATTGTGCAAACGTGGCTGGACACTCGAAAAACTAGCGGTTGACGCCAACGGACGGGTCGATATCAACAACTTTGCGATGATAATGACCCGAAAACCGAAGATCGTTTCGGTAATGCTGGCCAACAACGAAACCGGTGTATTGCAGGATCTCGAACCACTCGCCGAGCACGCGCGCATGGCCGGCGCCTGGTTTCACACCGATGCGGTGCAGGCGGTCGGCAAGCTGGCCGTCGATTTCCGTCGTCTCAATGCCGCTGGAGTGCATGCGCTAACCTTGTCGGCACACAAGATCGGCGGTCCCAAGGGTGCGGCAGCGCTGGTGCTCGATAAACGCGTCGAACTGGAGCCACTGATTGCCGGCGGTGGTCAAGAACGCGGACTACGTTCGGGGACCGAGAATGTTGCGGCAATCGTCGGTTTCGGCGTCGCCTGTACCCTGGCTGCAGAGCGACAAGCCAAGCTGGCGAAGCCTCTGCTCGAAATGCGCAGGCGGCTTGAAGCCGGTCTCATCGCCCTCGGCGCGACACTCTTTGGCCAGGCCGCCGAGCGCCTGCCGAACACCGTTTATTTTTCGTTTCCTGAACTTGATGGTGAAACGCTGGTCGGACACCTGGACCGCGCCGGCTACGCAGTTGCCAGCGGCGCGGCCTGTTCAAGTGCCAACCCCGAGCCCTCGCATGTGCTGCGGGCGATGGGGGTCGATCCCGAGCTGGCCCGCGGCGCGGTGCGCATCAGTCTTGGTGCCGGCAACCGCAAGGAACATGTCGCCGGTTTTCTGGAAACCCTGCGGGCCACTGTCGCCGGCTTGCGGCGGCTGACCGCAATGACCGCCTGAGCGCGCCAGACGACGAACTGAAGATCTGCAAGAAACATGAACAACCCGGAGCAAGAGCAATGCTGAAACTGCCTATCTATCTCGATTATTCCGCCACGACGCCGGTTGATCCGCGCGTGGCGGAAAAGATGATCCCTTATCTGTTCGAGAAATTCGGCAACGCAGCTTCTCGCTCACATTCTTTCGGCTGGGAAGCCGAGGCTGCGGTCGAAGAAGCGCGTGCAGAAGTGGCCAGACTGGTCAATGCCGACCCCAAGGAAATTGTCTGGACCTCCGGTGCGACCGAGTCGAACAATCTGGCGCTCAAGGGAGCGGCGCATTTCTACTCCGGCAAGGGCAAGCATCTGGTGACGGTCAAGACCGAGCACAAGGCCGTTCTCGATACCTGCCGCGAACTCGAGCGGCAGGGTTTTGAAGTCAGCTACCTTGACGTTAGGAACGACGGTCTGCTCGACCTCGATGTGTTCAAGGCGGCACTACGCCCGGATACGATCGTCGCCTCGGTGATGTTCGTCAATAACGAAATTGGCGTCATCCAGCCGATCAGCGAGATTGGCGAGATCTGCCGCAGCAGGGGAATCATCTTGCATGTCGATGCGGCGCAGGCGACCGGCAAAGTGGCAATCGATCTCGCGGCGCTCAAGGTCGATCTGATGAGCTTCTCGGCGCACAAGACCTACGGCCCGAAAGGGATCGGCGCCTTGTACGTGCGGCGCAAACCGCGCGTTCGCTTGAACGCGCAGATGCATGGCGGTGGCCACGAGCGTGGTTTCCGCTCCGGGACCCTGGCAACGCATCAGATCGTCGGCATGGGTGAGGCTTTTCGCCTGGCACGCCTGGAGATGGGTGCAGAGAACGAGCGCATCCGTATGCTGCGTGATCGCCTGCTCAAAGGTCTGTCGGACATTGAGCATGTCTATGTCAATGGCGACATGGAGCGCCGGGTGCCGCACAACCTGAACATCAGCTTCGCCTACGTCGAAGGCGAATCGTTGCTGATGGCGATCAAGGATCTCGCCGTGTCGTCCGGGTCGGCATGTACTTCTGCCTCTCTCGAACCGTCATATGTCCTGCGAGCGCTCGGTCGCGATGACGAACTCGCGCACAGTTCGATCCGGTTCACGCTTGGCCGTTTCACCAGCGAGGAGGACGTCGACTACGCGATCAAGCTCCTGCACGAGAAGATCGGCAGATTGCGCGAACTCTCGCCACTGTGGGAAATGGTTCAGGACGGAGTCGACCTCAGTACGGTCCAGTGGGCCGCTCATTGATGAATGAATGTATTGAAGGAGAAACAGCATGTCGTATAGTGTCAAGGTTCTGGATCACTACGAAAATCCGCGTAACGTCGGATCGTTCGGCAAGGAAGAGGAGGGCGTGGCCACCGGCATGGTCGGTGCGCCCGCCTGCGGTGACGTGATGAAGCTGCAGATCAAGGTTGGCAAGGGCGGTGTCATCGAAGACGCCAAGTTCAAGACTTACGGCTGCGGTTCGGCGATTGCTTCTTCTTCGCTGGTGACCGAATGGGTCAAGGGCAAGACCATCGATCAGGCACTGGACATCAAGAACACTCAGATTGCCGACGAACTGGCTCTGCCACCGGTCAAGATCCACTGCTCGATACTTGCAGAGGATGCGATCAAGGCGGCGGTGGCTGATTACAAGAAAAAGCATGGCGAGCAGTTCCCGGCTTAACAGACCAGTACAGCAGGAGGTTTTTGCATGGCAGTGACGCTTTCTGAAAGGGCCGCCCGCCACGTTGCTAATTTCATGGTCAAGCGCGGCAAAGGCATCGGGCTGCGCCTCGGCGTGCGCACCAGCGGCTGCTCCGGGATGGCCTATAAGCTCGAATTCGCTGATAACGCGCGACCGGATGACATCGAGTTTGAATCGTACGGCGTCAAGGTTCTGATCGACCCAAAAAGCCTTCCCTATCTTGACGGGACCGAACTCGACTACGCGCGAGAGGGCCTGAACGAAGGATTCCGCTTCAACAACCCGAACGTCAAGGACGCTTGCGGCTGCGGCGAAAGTTTCAACGTGTAATTCGCAGATAAGATGGGAGGGGGAGCGACAGGCAGGTTGGTGCAGGCGAAAGTCGCGTATACCACTCCGAGCTGAGTGAAGCTGTGCTGCTGGGAACAAATGGAATTCAACGCCGATCACTTCACCCTCTTCGAGTTGCCGGTCGCCTTTCGGCTGAACGCAGCGCTGCTCGACCATCGCTACCGAGAAATCCAGTCCAAGTTGCATCCCGACCGCTTTGCAAGTGCCGGCGAGGCTGAACGACGGCTTTCGCTGCAGTGGGCGACGCGGATCAATGAAGCCTACCAGACGCTCAAGAAACCCCTGACACGGGCGAAATATTTGCTGCATCTGGCTGCGCACGATATCGGCAGCGACAACAATACCCTGATGCCGGCAGATTTCCTGATCGAGCAGATGGAATGGCGCGAGGCAGCTGCCGAAGCGCGTGCCGCTGGCGAATACCACGAACTTGAGCATTTGTACCATCGTCTGCAGCGTGACATGCGCGAACGCTACGAGGAAATCGCTGTCCTGCTCGACGATCGGCATGACCTGGAACAGACCGCAGACCGTGTGCGGCGACTGATGTTCCTGGAGAAGCTGCTCGCCGAGATCGACGAAGCGATGGCGGCCTGCGAAGAATAGCAACCAATCCACTGCGCCGAACTACCCGCCACAAGTACCAGGAACTTCTTCATGGCATTGTTACAGATTGCAGAACCAGGCGAGTCCACGGCGCCGCACCAGCACCGGCTGGTGATCGGCATCGACCTCGGCACGACCAACTCACTGGTCGCAACGGTCCGCAGTGGCCTGGCGGCCGTTCTCGGCGACGAACTGGGGCGTCCCCTGCTGCCCTCGGTGGTACGCTACCTGCCCGACGGACATAGCGAGGTCGGTTACGAAGCGCAAGCGAAACAGGCCCTTGATCCGCGCAACACCATCGTCTCGGTCAAACGCTTCATGGGCCGCGGCTTGCAGGACATTGCCAACCGCGAAGGCATGCCCTACCTGTTTGACGATGCTCCTGGAATGTTGCGATTGCACACCGCTGCCGGGCTGAAAAGCCCGGTCGAAGTCTCGGCCGAGATCCTGCGCACCCTGCGTCGGCGTGCCGAAGCATCGCTGGGGGGCGTACTGCTCGGTGCGGTGATCACCGTTCCCGCCTACTTCGACGATGCGCAGCGACAGGCCACCAAGGATGCTGCTAGGCTGGCAGAACTCCCGGTGCTGCGCCTGCTCAACGAGCCGACCGCAGCAGCGATTGCCTACGGTCTCGACAACGCTGCCGAAGGCGTCTATGCCGTCTATGACCTCGGCGGTGGCACTTTCGATATCTCGATCCTCAGACTGTCGCGCGGCATCTTCGAGGTGCTGGCAACCGGTGGCGACTCGGCACTGGGTGGTGATGATTTCGACCATCGCATCTTCTGCTGGATCCTCGAAACCGCCGGGCTCAGACCCCTGTCGGTCGAAGATGCCCGGATGCTCCTGACACGCGCTCGCGAGGCCAAGGAATACCTGACCTTTCACGGCGTTGCCCAGATCAACGCGCATCTGAACAGTGGTGAGCAGATCGACCTGACACTGACCACCGAAATCTTTGCCGAAATCACCCAGACACTGGTAGCCAAGACCATGCAACCAGTGAAGAAGGCGTTACGCGATGCCGGTCTGTCGGTTGCCGAAGTCAAGGGCGTGGTGATGGTCGGTGGCGCCACGCGCATGCCGCAGGTGCAGCGCGCCGTTGGTGACTTTTTCCGTCAGGATCCGCTGAACAATCTCGATCCCGACAAGGTCGTCGCCATCGGAGCGGCCAAACAGGCCAACCTGCTGGCTGGCAACGGCCTGGCCGGCGATGACTGGCTGCTGCTCGATGTGATCCCCTTGTCGCTGGGTCTCGAAACCATGGGCGGTCTGGTCGAGAAGATCGTTCCCCGTAATTCGACGATTCCGACGGCGCGCGCGCAGGAATTCACAACCTTTCGCGACGGCCAGACGGCGCTCGCCCTGCATGTCGTACAGGGCGAGCGCGAGTTGGTCAGCGATTGCCGTTCGCTGGCGCGCTTCGAGTTGCGTGGCATTCCTCCGATGGTCGCTGGCGCTGCCCGCATCCGCGTCACTTTTCAGGTCGACGCTGATGGCCTGCTGGCGGTGACCGCCCGTGAAAAGACTTCTGGCGTTGCTGCGAGCATCGTCGTCAAGCCCTCGTACGGACTGTCCGACGACGAAATTGCCGGCATGCTCAAGGACTCTCTGGTGCACGTCAGAGACGACGCGCTGCAACGTGCGCTCAAGGAAACGCAGGTCGATGCCGAACGATTGGTCCAGGCAGTCAGCTCGGCGCTGGCTCGCGACGGGGATCTGCTGAGCGCCGACGAACGGGCTCGCATCGACCTCGACATCGCTAGGTTGCAGGCGGCGGTACGCGGTGACAAGCGACGTCAGATCATGCTGGCGATCGACGAACTCGAAGCCGATACTCAGAATTTCGCTGCGAGACGCATGGACAAATCGATCCGGCAGGCTTTCACCGGCCGCAACATCAACGATCTGGATGGTGGGTCCGGCGGGGCAAGTACGGGGGAGACCGTATGACCCAGGTCATCGTTCTACCACACATCGAACTCTGTCCAGACGGAGCAGTGATCGACGCTAGGCAGGGCGAGTCGCTCTGCCAAAACCTGCTCGAAAACGGCATTGCCATCGAGCACGCCTGTGAGATGTCGTGTGCCTGCACCACCTGCCATGTCATCGTGCGTGAAGGCTTCGCCGACCTCGACCCTTCCGACGAGGTCGAGGACGACTTGCTCGACAAGGCTTGGGGTCTCGAACCGAATTCCCGCCTGTCGTGTCAGGTGATCGTCAATACAGCGTTGCTGGTGATTGAGATCCCGCGTTACTCGATCAACATGACCAAGGAGGGGCATCGATGAAATGGACTGACATCAACGATATCGCTGTCGAACTCGTGGAAGCGCATCCTGAGGTCGACCCACTGAAGATCAACTTCGTCGACCTGATGAACTGGGTGCTCGCCCTGCCCGGTTTTGACGAAGATTCCAGACACTGTGGCGAGAAAATTCTCGAGGCGATCCAGCAAGCCTGGATCGACGAGTTGACATGAAACCCGGCGATATGGGCGGAGGCCAGCGCAACGTTCTCGGTGGACCACTGGGGTCCTGCAGCGAAAAGCCGATGACCGGATTTTTTCGGGATGGCTGCTGCAACACCAGCGACGAAGATTTCGGCAGTCACACCGTTTGCGTGCTGCTGACTGCCGAATTCCTCGAATTCTCGAAAGCGCATGGCAATGACCTGTCGACGCCACGCCCCGAATTTGGCTTTCCCGGCCTGCGCCCCGGCGATCGTTGGTGCCTCTGTGCCGCCCGCTGGCGTGAAGCCCTTCATGCCGGCAGGGCGCCGCGCGTCGTTCTTAACGCCACCAACGAAGCTGCACTGCTGATCGTCGGCCTTGATGATCTCAAACGCCATGCGGTCGACCTGAACTGAAAAACGACTAAGCCATCATGATGGGTAATCCGATCGCCTCCGATGATGAAAGCGGGCTTTCACGGTAACGGTCATCATGACTTTGCCCTTTCCCCGATCCCTTCCACGGCTTGCCCTGCATCGCGGGCCGGCTGCAGCGACGGGAGCGATGCTCGGAAACCCCGTCTTCCCCATAGCCTTATACACAACTCATCTGACATCATAAATATCGATATGAAACAATAAGTTACCGAATTGCATAAAAACCTGCTCGTTTGAGCATGTTTCATCTAAAAATCAACGATTTAGATCGCTTTTTTGCTCATGCTGAATGAGTTGTGTATAAGGCTATGCGTCTTCCCCCCAGCGAGGGAGAGAGGAGATTGGTGGGGTGTGATTCAAAGTGATGCGTCGTTGAGATGACCCCTTTATGCGGCTTCTTTTTCGACACCCCGCCAATAGGCGTCCCATTCCCGGTTGGCCCGGTTAAGCCGTAGGGCTAACATGGTCTCGATATGATCTGGTGACCACCAAGCACCGGGAAGCTTGATCCGCTCCTGGATAACGTAGCGGTGGGCGCTCTCGATTTCCCCCGACCCAATGGGTAGCCCCTGCTTGATCGCGCCTTGGTAGTCCAGTTGATCCCGGCGGTTACGAATATAGCGGTCACAGGCGGTGGCGGGGTCGTCGCTATTGGTCTCTACGAACGGTGCCAACGCTTCCAGCACAGCACCGGATTGGTTCGCCTTGAGCCGACTTTTTTGTTCTTCCAACCAGGCTCGGGGATCATTGGCGGCGCAGACCTTGGACGCTTCGCCGAGGTACTCGCAGAGATGGAAGAAATCCACCAAATAGGCTCCTTGCGCACCGAATTGGATCTCCTCCTGCGTGGCAATCCACGACGCGCCATCGCCCACCGCATGCAGGTAACTCCCCGGGCCAAACCCCGCTTTGGCCGCACAACGCCACCACTGTCGCCCGCTTTCCTCGACCCCACCGGCAAAATTTCCACCAAATATCGGGGTGACGCTGCCTTTCGGATGCACGAGACTCAGGCGAACTTCTTTCCAGGCCAAACGCTTCCCTTTGCGTTTGTCTTCGGCATCCGAAGAAATTTCCACCACCGGGACCATCGAACCATCCATCTCGCCGATAAAGGTGACTCCGGCCATCGTCCCGGCCACAATCTCCCGCTTGGCCTCTTGCTCGCAAATGATTGGCGCGTGATGTTCGGTGATCCGTTGAATCGTGCTTACCGGCATCTCGATCCCATAGTGTTCCTTCAGCTTTTCCGGCACCCGCCCAAAAGCCGCATCTGCCCCAAAATCACTCATCACCCGTTGCAACGGCTGCGAACTGCCCCGGCAACTGATCCCCGCTCGGGTGCTGAAACGCCGCTCGATCCGTGTGCCATTCCGCCACAGAGGCTCTACCACATCGACTTTACCGAAGGTCGTGTGCCAATAGAGTTTTTTTTACCCGCCAAACGTAAATCAGGCTCCACTCGTGCCACTGCCACACTCTTCTCCACTCCACGTTCCGCCCAGGCGGCCAGAGCTTCGTTGCCCATCTGGCGGAGTTCTTCGATCACTCGACGTTCCGCTGCATCCGCCTTCTCCAAGTCTCCGGCAGCGTCTTCCACCACGCCCAGCAAGCTTTCCATACGGGCACGCAACGTAGGATGACGATTCAGACGCTCCAACAACATCTGGTCGCGGTCAGTGGCTAGCAGCCTGTCGGACTTTACCCTTGCCGCCCGCTGAATATGCTACAATCATAGCCGTTCCAGGAACGGAGGTCCGGCATGTCCCATTTCATCGTCACCGATCGCAAGACCGACTACCTGCTGCCGCCGTCACTCGACGATTGGTTGAACGAGGATCATTTGGCGCGATTCATTGTGGAGGTGATCGACTCGCTTGATTTGTCGAAGCTGACGCGGCAGTACGCTGGACGGGGATCGAAGGCGTACCATCCGGCGACGCTGCTGGCCATTCTGGTCTATGGCTACGCGACGGGTATTTTCTCCAGCCGCAGGCTGGAGCAGGCGACCTACGATTCGGTCGCCTTTCGCTACATTGCCGCCGGCAGCCATCCCGATCACGACAGCCTGGCGACGTTCCGCCGGCGTTTTCTGGAGGAACTGAGCGACTTGTTCGTGCAGGTTCTGGAGATGGCCCGGGAGATGAAGCTGCTCAAACTGGGCAATGTCTGTCTTGACGGCACGAAGATTCAGGCCAACGCCTCCCGCCACCGTGCGCTTTCGCACGGCCACATCGAAAAGCTGGAAGCGCAACTCAAGGCGGAGGTGCAGGAACTGTTCGCGCTGGCCGAACAGGCGGATCAGGCGGAGGTTCCGGACGGCGTCAGCCTGCCGGAAGAAATCAAGCGCCGCGAAGATCGGCTGGTGGCGATGGCGGCGGCCAAGGCGAAGATTGCGGCGCGGGCCGAGGAGCGCGATCAGCGAGAGAAGGCGCAGTACGACGAGAAGAGGGCGCGGCGCAAGGCGAAAGAAGAAGAGACCGGCAGGAAGTGGGGGGGCAGCGTGCCCAAAGCCCCCGAGCCCGGCGTACGGGACAGTGACCAGATCAATCTGACCGACGAAGAATCGCGCATCATGCCGGTGGCCGGTGGCGGCTTCGAGCAGGCGTACAACGCCCAGGCGGCGGTTGATCCCGCGACCCTGCTGGTGGTGGCGGTCGGCGTGACGCAAGCCCCCAACGACAAGGAGCAGGTCGAGCCGATGCTGGCGACGCTCCAGGCGCAGGCCGATGGGCTGGGTTCCGTGCACGGGATGATCGCCGACACGGGCTTCTACAGCGAGAAGAACATCAAGGCGTGCGAGGCGGCCGGCATCGTCCCCTTGATCGCGGTGGCGCGCGACGAGCACCATCCTGACTGGCGGGAGCGGCATAGCGAACCGGCCGCGCTACCGGAGCATGCGACACCCGTGCAGGCCATGTCGCATCGTTTGAAGACCAGAGCGGGGCGAGCGCTCTATGCGTTGCGCAAGCAGACCGTCGAGCCGGTCTTCGGCATCATCAAGTCGGTCATGGGCTTTCGCCAGTTTTCCTTGCGGGGTTGGCAGAAGGTCACCGGGGAATGGACGCTGGTCTGCCTGGCGTGGAATTTGAAGCGCATGGCCAAGTTGCGCCCGCAGTAGAGAAAAACGAGGAAAAAACCTCAAAAAGGCCGGAAAATCGACAAATTCCGGCCTTTTTCATGCCGAAAAGTAAAATTTGTCGGTTTCCCGGGCTCCAAGTCCGACAGGCTGCTAGCATGGCTGTTCCCTCTGGTGGCAAATGCTGAAATTATGGGGCTTGCATCACTTTGAATGTAAGCGTTTAGCCCCCCTACGACACCTACCCAGCAGGTTGGCGCGGAGTTGAGCAATTGAGCACAGCGCTTGCCAGCGCAGGACGGTCTGGGTATCTTATAGCGGCAGTGAGGGTGTGATCGTATCCCGTGGAGCCAATAAGTGTACCTGAGCGACTTTGATCTTCAGCAACTGGATGAGCAGAAGCTGAAGGAGTTAGCAGCGAAGCAGAAAGATAGCTTGCTGGTGAAGTTGCTGTGGGATTTGAAAGAGGCGCGGGAACGGCTCAAAGCGAACTCGCAGACCAGTTCTCGGCCGCCGCGCAGTGACCCCCCGTGGCACGGAGCAGTCTCCCGGGAGGCAGACTCGGAAGCCTCTGGGAACGCAGATAATCCAGAGGATCCCGATGCAGACGAGGATCGTGCGGCAAGCGCGGTGAAGAATACCGAGCCGAAGGGCCTTGCCACCCCGGCGGAGGCAGACCTGCCGGGCGGCGCGGCGGCAGCCCCGACCAAGAAAGCGGGGCGACAGCCCGGGGCCGCGGGCCATAGCCGGCCGGTGACCTTGCCGATCAACGACACCGTGATCCACGCTCCGGAATCCTGCGTGCGCTGCGGTGAGGCTTTGGATGCGGCCGGGTTTGTCGCGCACGGCGGGCGGTACGTCCTGGATCTCGAGACCGACCTGAATGCGGAGCTCCCCGGCTTGCGGATGTGCCATGACAAACATCTCTACGGGGAAATTTTCTGTGGCCAATGTGGGCATGTCAATCGCAGCGAGCCCGGCCGCTGCCAAGCCGAGCCCGGGTGGAGCGTCGGCCTGAGCGAATGGCACCTGGTCGGGCCGATGCTGGTCAGCCTGCTGGTGTGTTTCTCCCACCGCATGCACCTGTCGCGTCGGCGGACGCAGGAATTTCTGCGAGACTGGCTGGGCGTCGCGCTCTCCACCAGCACGATTAACCAGTGTATCCACGAAGCCGGTCGGGCGGTCGAGCCGATTGAAGAGCAGTTGGTCGAAGAACTGCAGCAGGAAGCGTTGACCCATGCCGATGAAACGCCGTGGAAGGAATGGGGCCAGTTACTGTGGCTGTGGGTGCTCGTCACGCCGACGATCTGCCTGTACTTTATTGGCTACCGCAGCAAGGAGATCCTGGAGAACGTCCTGGGCGAAGGGTTTGTCGGCTGGCTGATGAGCGATGGCTACCCAGTCTATCGCCGGTTCCAGAAGCGGCTGCGCTGTTGGGCGCACCTGTTGCGCAAGGCCGAGGGACTCAAAGAAAGCCTGAGCACCGAGGCGCGGGCCTTTGGACAGGCCACCCACGACCTCCTCAACGAGCTGATGATCGCGATTTATGAAGCGCGGGAAGGTCCGCCGGTGGATCTCACTCCCCGCTTCCACGAGCGCTTGGAGTCCTTCCGTGAGCTTTGCGAAAAGCACCAGGATTCGGTCCATGAAAAGACCCGCGCACTGGCGCGCGAACTTCTCAATGACTGGGAAGCCTTCTGGATCGTCGTCGTCCATCCCCATCTGCCGCTGACCCATAACGAAGCGGAACGTGCCTTGCGGCACTGGGTGATTGCCCGGCTCCTCAGCCAGGGGACTCGTACCGGGCAGGGCACCCGTGCCTTTGCTCTGCTGGCCAGTGTCATCGACACCTGCCGCCGTCGCCACATCCTGCCCTGGCCCTACCTGGCGAAGGTGATCACCGAGCGGCGCAAAGGCAACTCAGCACCCCCGCTACCGGCCGCCGCCTGATTGGGGGGCTCGCAATCGGTGGGGGCTAAACGCATACCTTTGAATCACACCCAGATTGGTGAGTCGCTGACACGATTTTCACATTAAAGAATAACCTCCCGTCTGCCGTTGTAGCGTTTACCTCCATCCACTCAGGCAGCCACCATGAAAATCACCAGTTCCGAGATGCAACTGCTCTCGTCGCATGTCGCAGCACAAAAAACCGAAGTCCGCGAATCGATGCGCGTGTGGGTCGGTGCTCAGCGGCCGGACTTCGAGGGTCGCGGCGATGCGCGTGCTCCCGCAGATCAGGTCACTCTTTCCGATGCCGGCAGGGCGGCAGCACAGGCGGATGCAATGGAAGGTAGTACCGACGAGACCGAGAGTGATCCACGCATGCTGCTGATGCGAGCCCTCGTTCGCATGCTGACCGGGGAAGACGTCCGCGTCTTCGATGTCGCCGAGTTGCATGCACCGGCTGCGGCGCAGGTGCCGGCCGAGGCGGCGCCAGTTGCCAGCGTTGCCCAGGGTGAACACGTTGCTGTAGCGCAAAGGCCAGCAGGTTACGGCGTCGAATACGACTACCACGCGTCGCACAGCGAATTCGAGCAAACCTCGTTCGCTGCCAGCGGGGTGATCAAGACCGCCGACGGCCAGGAGATCCGCTTTGACCTGGAGCTTCAGATGTCGCGCAGCTACCACGAAGAGAGCGATGTCAGAGTGCTCCTCGGCGACGCTACGCGCCAGAAGAAAGATCCCCTGGTGATCAATTTTGCGGGCAATGCCGCCCAACTCAGCGACCAGCTTTTCAAGTTCGATCTCGATGCTAACGGGACCGCCGAGAGTATCAGTCGTCTCGCCTCCGGTAGCGGTTTCCTGACCCTCGATCGCAACCACGACGGGCAGATCAACAACGGTAGCGAGCTTTTCGGGACCAGGAGCGGCGATGGCTTTGCTGACCTCGCGGCACTTGACGGAGATGGTAACGGCTGGATCGACGAAAACGACGCGGCCTATGCCCAGCTCGGGGTGTGGACGCCCGATGCAGGTGGTGGTGGCAAGGTGCTAAGCCTCAAGGAGGCCGATGTCGGCGCACTCAGCCTGGCCCGCGTCGCGACACCTTTCGATCTACGTAACGGCAGCAACGAAACCCTTGGGCAGATCCGCAGCAGTGGCGTCTTCCTGCAGGAAAATGGCGGGGTCGGCAGTCTACAGCAGGTGGACCTCAGCGTCTGACCGAGGAAATTTTTCTTGGCGTCGTCGCCGACGAAGTGCGCAAGCGGTCGTTAATCCATGCACGGCGATCACTACTCAAGGCGTTCAGGACGAAGCTCAAGCGGGGAGAGTCTGAGGAGAGGCTGGCCTGGAAAGTGAGGATCAGGGCGAGGAAGAGGCTGGTGCCTGGTAGCGAGATACGAATCAATGATGCAGTAGGTATCGGCCCCTTCTTGGTCCGGAAGCCGCTGGGGACCTTCTGTTTGACCCTGGATTATAAAGGTCTTGGTGGATCTCCGGTAATCTCCCGTCTGGGCAGAAGACTTGGGAGGGACGAAGAGGTGGAAAGAAGTGTTGGATCGGTTTGAGCGTAAGGCGTTGGTATGCGTGATGGCGTGAGGAGCGCTGGAGCAGGCGTTGCCTGCGAACTGGATCGGATGAGGTTCTCGAGTCCCATCGTCAGTGCCAGTACGCACGAGAACTGCAGATGTCCAGTGTGGGGGAACGGATGTTGCTGGTGTCACTGGGCCTTCGCGCGTCCCTTCGCCCACAAGCTCCACCAAGCTCTATTGGTTTCGCATAAGATCCCGGGAAGTCAAAACCAAGCGTAACACCGGTTTCCTGACCATAACCGGCAGAGATCCACTTATCAAAGAAGATTTTCTGTCCAGCCAAACGGGGCCACCTCTCTTAGCCGGCAACTTCGCAGAGCCCGGCGCGCTGGCTGTCATGCTGGCTGAACTGGGGACGCCTGCGGGAGCACTGGTGGTGATGGACGCCGGTATTGCGACCGACGCCCTTCAGGGGCCGCGATCATCAACACATTGACCTATCCGGGCTTACCGCCATCTTTCCGGGAAGGTTAAATTGTGCCTCCCAGATGAGTCAGGAGGGGGAATGGGCGGAGTTCTTGCCGACAACCTGGAATATGACCATACGGAATATAAGCCCCCCAAGATATGCAAATATCATAGTGTGGCGCCTTGTCATTGAACGGCTTAGTCGGTATATTTCAACGAAACGATTGCAGGGCAAGAAAATTATTCCGTTTCCCTTCACACGCCGCAAGTCAGGCTGGTTGGCCATCATTCCGCAGGGTGGCGAGGTGACGCTTGTGCATGTGGTGCGCGAACCGAATTCACGTCCGGAAGTCAGGCTGCTCGACTCTTTCGCCCTTGAGAATGGCATCCACGAAGCTTTGCAGCGTCTGCGTGTGACACGGCAACTCAAATCCTATGTTTGTACGACTTTGATGGGTGAAGGCGAGTACACCGTTTCGCAGCTTGAGGCACCGCCGGTACCCGCAGAGGAGCGCAAGGAGGCCTTGCGCTGGGTGCTCAAGGAAATTGTGAGCTATCAGGTTGATAGTGCCTGCATCGACGTGCTCGATATTCCAAGAGCGGGCTTGCCACCAGGGCGGGCGGCGAGCGTTCTGGTGGTCTCCGCCGCAGAGCAGGCAGTGCGCGCACGAGTCAGGGCATTTGAGGAAGCCAGGATACCGCTGGAGGCGCTGGACATTCCCGAGTTGGCACAACGTAATGTGGCGGCCCTGCTGGAAGACGAGAATCGGGGTCTGGCGTTTCTCCGTATCGACGAGACCGGCATGATGCTGACGCTGACCTTTCAGGGCGAGCTGGTTGCCGTGCGGCGCGGCGAGATCAATTCGGGGCAATTGAACGGGCGTGATGCGGATCAACGGGCGCTTGTGCAGGAACGTTTGGTACTTGAGTTACAGCGCAGCCTCGACAATTTTGATCGGCAGTACAGCCAGATTCCCATTTCCAAGGTGATTTTGGCGAGCCATCCACAGGTCGGGAATCTTGTCAGCGAACTGGGAGAAAACATCTATGTACCGCTCAAGGAGATGGATCTCTCGTCGGTCCTCGATTTCCCGGCGATGCCGGAACTAAACGACCTCCAGTATCAGGCAAGGCATCTCCTGGCGATTGGTGCCGCATTGCGTACCGGAGAGGGATCGGCGTGAATCAGCAGATCAACCTCTACGAAGCACGCTTGCGACCCCGTCACGAACTGGCCACAGGGCGTAATCTCGGGATTTGCGTCCTGGCCTTGCTGGTGCTGATGACGGCGCTGTCGCTATGGGTCCGCTCGGAAGCCAACCGCAAATCGGCTGCTGCCCTGGCCGCACAGCAGCAGTTGACCGAGGAACAGGAGCGATTGAAGGCATCCATCAAGCTGTTTGCGCAGCGACAGGTCTCGGCGGGACTGATCGCCGAACGGGAAAGCACGAAAGCCATGCTGGCCGCTTCCAGGGAAGTCATCGAGGTCCTGGATTCGGGCAAGCTGGGCAAAACCGATGGATTTTCCGGTTTGATGACCGGATTCGCGCGGCAATCGCAAACCGATTTATGGCTCACGGGATTTCGGGTGACGGGAAACGGGGAAATCGAAATTCAGGGACGCCTGCTTGATCCGGCGAAGTTACCGGTTTATGTACAGCGCCTGAGTCGCGAGCCTGTATTTCAGGGGCGTCATTTCGCGGCACTAGAAATGCGGGAGCTTGATCCGGAGCAACCGGCACCGGAGCAGGCTGGCGAGTCCCGTTTGTCTGAAAAATCCCTGCGTGCGGAAGTTCAGCCCAGGTCGGTTCCAAAATTGCCCCATTTGGTCGAGTTCGTTCTTCGCTCGGCAAATGTCGGCAATGCCGAGGCGGGTATGAAACGGTGAATCGATGAAGGAACCATGGCTCAAACTGGCTGCCCGCTATGATGCGCTGCAATGGCGCGAGCGTTGGCTGATTGCGGTTGCCGTGCTCGGTGGCATGGTGCTGCTTGCCTACAGTCTGGTCATCGAGCCGGCGCTGCAGCGTTCGCAATGGGCAGATCGCCATATCGCCGAACAGCGCGCACAGATATCCGGCCTGCAGGCGCAGATGGCGGCATTGCAATCGTCCGCACAGGACCCGGATGCCATCGCCCGTGCCGAAGTCGACGATCTGAGAAGACAACTGGAAGAAATGGCCGGTCGCCTTGAAATCATGGAAAGTTCGCTGGTGCCGGCGCAGCGCATGCCCGGATTACTCGAAGACATGCTCGGGCGCAACACCGGCTTGCGTCTGCTCAGTCTGAAAACTCTGCCGGTTGCCCCATTGCTGGACAAGACGGACAGGGCCGAGGAAAACGAAGCGGCAAAGTCGGCAGGGAAGCCGAAGCATGCCGTTCTCTTCAAGCATGGCGTCGAAATCAAACTGGAAGGCAGCTATCTGCAGTTGGCAGCGTATCTTGAGCGGCTGGAGCAGGTCAGGCGGAAATTGCTGTGGAGCAGCGCCATCCTGGCTGCCGAACGGCACCCCCGGCTGGTGCTGACGCTGACCGTATTCACCCTCAGTCTGGATCGGGCATGGCTGATCGTATGAATCGCCTGGTCGTCCTGTTGACATCGCTTCTGGCAGTTTTTCCTGCGCTGGCACAGGCGCTGTCGGACCCGACACGTCCGCCACCTGGGCTCTCTGCGGACACGCCGGAGGCTGGGGAGGTGACCAGCCCGGTGTTGCAGTCGGTCATGATCCCGAAGCAGGGCAAACCGACTGCCCTGATCGGGGGGCAGCAGGTCAGGCTCGGCCAGCGGTACGGCGAGCGTCGCCTGATCAGACTGACCGAATGGGAAGCCGTTCTCGAGGGGCCTGCCGGTATCGAACGTTTGTTGCTGACGCCGGGCATCGAAAAGATGACAGTCACCGCGCCTGCTGCCAAGGGTGCACCCAGTGGGAAAAAGCCGTGAACTCCAGATTGATTCTGCTAGCCATGCCAGTCGCACTGCTGCTTGCCGGCTGCGCCATCAACCAGAAAGCGCCTGGAGCCAGCAGCACCTTTGACCGGATCGGCCAGGAAATGCAGAGCGCCGTGGGCGCCCGATCGAAGGGGATGGACGAAGCGCTGAGTCAGGCGATGTTGCCGCCATTGCAGCTGGACCTTCCTGATTCGGCGAAAAATGTTGAGCCGCGTTTTGATCTGGCCCTGGTCAACGCGCCTGCCAGTCAGGTATTCATGGCTCTGGTCAGCAACACGCCTTACAGCATGCTGGTATCACCAGAGGTGAGCGGCAACGTGACGGTACGCCTGAAAAACGTGACGGTGCGCGAAGCACTGGAAACGCTGCGGGAGCTGTATGGTTACGAGTTCAAGTTCCAGGGAACGCGCATCTATATTCAGCCCAACACGATCCAGACGCGTATCTTCCGGATCAACTATCTTGCCGGGAAACGTCAGGGACAGTCCGACCTGCGGGTGATCTCGAGCTCGGTGGCCACCAATCAGCCACAGAACACAGGCTCCTCCTATCCGACCACCGCAAGCCCCGCTCCTGTCGTGCCGGCAGGGACATCAGCAACGGGATCAGGCTCGACGCCTCCGAGCAGCCACATCTCGACGACACAGACCAGCGACTTCTGGCATGATCTGACCAATGCGCTGACCAGCATGGTCGGTTCCCAGGACGGACGTGCAGTGATTGTCAGCCCCGGTTCCGGGGTGGTTCTGGTCAAGGCTTTTCCGGCTGAAATTCGATCGGTCGAGAACTTCTTGCGCATTACCCAACTGATCGTCGAGCGGCAGGTGATGCTGGAAGCCAAGATCATCGAGGTGGAACTGAACCAAGAGTTCCAATCCGGTGTTAACTGGAACCATTTTGGTGGCAGCAACAACCGTTTTGCTTATGGGGCGGTTCAGCCGGGAACGGTGCTGAACACCCCCAACAGGGCAGGATTCGATGCGTCGAATGTAGTGCAAAACGGAGTGGGGGCCATCTTCGGCAATGGCGTGGGTATTCTGCCCGGGGCTGGCGGGATTGCTGCCACGACCAGACTGGGAAACGGTTTTTTCGGACTGGCCTTTCAGAGCGCCAACTTTGCGGCGCTGCTGAATTTTCTGGAAACCCAGGGCAATGTTCAGGTGTTGTCGAGCCCGCGAATTGCCAGCATCAACAATCAGAAAGCGGTGCTCAAGGTCGGCATCGACGAATTCTTTGTCACCAATGTGAGTTCTACGGTCACTTCGACCGGAAACAGTAACGTGACCACGCCGAACATTACCCTGCAGCCTTTCTTCTCGGGCATTGCCCTGGACGTCACACCTCAGATCGATGGCGAGAACAATATCGTCCTGCATATTCACCCATCGATCAGCCTGGTGAAGGAGAAGCAGAAAGTCATCGACCTCGGCACACTGGGCGTGTTTACGCTGCCGTTGGCCAATAGTGCGGTCAATGAAACCGATAGCGTGGTGCGGGTGCAGGACGGAAACATCGTCGCCATCGGCGGCTTGATGAAGCAGGAACAGGTGTCAGACGCCAACGGCTTTCCCGGTACGACCACTTCATCGACCTGGGGATTATTGTTCGGAACGCGTGACAGCCATCTGAGGAAACGCGAACTGGTCATTCTCATCAAGCCCACAATCATCCGCAATGACTCAGGCTGGAAGGATGACTTGATCGAGACCCAGGGTCGAATTCAGCAACTTGATCCGCGCCTTGCCCGACCACAAGCCGGCCAGTAATGATGTCGTCACCCCGGATCCGGCGTTGTATCTGAATCATTTCGGCTTCACCGAGCTGCCCTTCGGGATCACCCCGGATACCGGCTTTGCCTATTCGGTCCAGCATCATCAGGAAGCGCTCAACACCCTGCTGTTGGCACTGAACGCGGGAGAGGGGTTCGTCAAGATCACCGGCGAAGTCGGGACCGGGAAGACATTGCTCTGTCGTCGGCTGTTGCAGACGCTCGACCAAAGCTGGGTGAGTGCGTATCTGCCCAATCCCAATCTGGCGCCGAATACCCTGTTTCTGGCGCTGGCCGAGGAGTTGGGCATCGATGACGCCGGTGGCCTGGATCAGTATCATCTGATACGGCGGATCAACCATCTGCTGCTCGCGCATGCGCAAATGAATAAACGCGTTGTCGTCTGTATCGACGAAGCGCAGGCGATGCCGCTTGAATCGCTGGAAGCCTTGCGCCTGTTGTCGAACCTAGAAACCGAGAAATGCAAGCTGTTGCAGATCGCCCTCTTCGGTCAACCGGAACTGGATGACAAGCTGCACCGTCCGGAAGTACGACAACTGCTCCAGCGGATTGCTTTTCACTACCGCCTGGGAGGGCTGAAAAACAGCGAGATCGGGAACTATCTGGCGCACCGCCTGCGGGTCGCCGGTTACCGGGGCGAGGGTCTGTTCACCCTCGCGGCAATACGAGCACTGTATCGGGCCAGTGGAGGAACGCCACGGCTGATCAACATTCTGGCACATAAGTCACTGCTGTCGGTTTTTGGCGAGGGTCGCCAGTTGGTCAAGGTGCGCCACATCAGGATAGCACGCAGGGATACCGAGGGCGCGCGCCGCCTCGGATGGTTTTGGGGATAATCATGTCGATGGGATGTCAATGAGTCTGCTCAACCAGATGCTGCAGGATCTTGATGAGCGCAGAGCAGCCCAGGGCGTGGACGGCATCCTGCCGAATGCCGTGCGTCCTCTGCCTAGGTCACAGTCTTCACGTCTGCCGCTGCTCCTGGGAATGCTTTTGCTGGCTTTTCTGGCTGGCGGGCTGGCCTTTCATTTCTGGGAGGTGCGGCAGGCAGCGCCGTTCCCCTCGTCAGGGGTACCGCCGTTTGTGCCCGCACCGGCAGCGGTGACGGCGGCTTCTCCGCCACCGCTTGTACCGCTTGTGGACGAACCTCCGAAAAATCCTGAAGCTGGTCCGGCGGTCCCGACAGGATTGGCGGCAATGAATGGCAGTCCGCAGAGGAGCGCCTACTTCTCGGAATGGCTGCCAGCGCAGCAGAGCGAAGCGAAACCTCCTGCAGCTTCTATTGTGCCAGAGACTGGATTCGCTGCTGACCGCAGCAAGGTTGCCGCAATCGAGCAAGCTTTGCCTGCATTTTCGTGGCTATCGCCGCAGGGGGGGGCCAGATCAGCCAGAATTCCGATCATCGAGAAAACCGATCCCTTTGTTTCGTCACCTGACCGTTCCGAGACCGAGTACCGCAAGGCCATAGCCTTACTCAATCAGGGAGCGCTTGCTGAAGCCATGGAGGGTTTGCATAAGGTGCTGCGACTGGACGGTTCTCATTCAGCATCCCGACAGGTGCTGGTCAGGCTCCTGCTTGAAGCCACACGGCCTGATGAAGCGGTTCAGGTATTGCAGGAAGGATTGCTCGTGCAGCCGGAGCAGGTCGGCTGGGCAATGACTCTGGCACGTTTGCAGATCGATCGAGGGGATCTCGCCAGCGCCTGGCAAACACTTCATCATTCGCTTCCGGCTGCAGGAAATAACGCCGATTATCAGGGAGTCACGGCACATGTCCTGCAACGGCTCGGGCGCCACAAGGAAGCGGCCGAACATTATGGGGTGGCAACCCGGTTGGCACCCGGAGATGGCCGCTGGTGGCTGGGTCTGGCTTTGGCGCTGGAGGCCGAGGGACATTCAACCGAGGCGCGTGATGCCCTGCACATGGCAAAGGCCGCCGGGACCTTGAGCGCGGAGCTGACAGGATGGGTGGATCAGAAATTGCGTTAATGTGAAAGCCGCGTCAGCGACTCACGAATCTCCTCTCTCCCTCGCGTGGGCGAAGGCGGGGTTTCGCAAAGCACTGCTCCACGCCGCATGCGCCGTACCCAGAAAGCGATATTCAGGTGTGCCAGCCTGAATCCGCCCGGCAAGAGGGAGGGAAACGATCATGACTTTCATGATCGGGGGGGCTGAAAAAGTCATGACCGTTAGAGGCCTTCCGGCAGTTTTCACGATATCACGGAGCTATACCAACTCATATGCCCATTGACTGGCCTTTTCTTTGCGCGTATTACTATGCTCGGAGTTTATCGGTCGCGTGACTCCGCGCACACTATTACGAGAGGAGACCCACATTGTCGAAAAAGAATAAGTCCGCTAAGGCGGACGCAAAGAAGCCACAGACAGCAACTGTCGATCCATTGCAGTTGCTGCAGAATCGCGTTGCCGCGTTGGAGGAGCAGTGCGCACAACTTAGTCTGAAGGAAGGCCCGGCAGGGCCGCAGGGCGAAGCGGGGCCGCAGGGCAAGCCTGGACCAAGAGGACCCAAGGGCGACCCTGGTCCGGCAGGCCTCAAAGGCGACCCTGGACCGATGGGTCCCAGCGGACCTCGGGGTGAAGAGGGCGCCACGGGGCCGCAGGGTGCGCCAGGAGCCAAAGGTGCTCAGGGAGCGGCTGGTCCCAGGGGGCCGGCAGGACCTCAAGGTCCAAAGGGCGAAGCAGCCTCTTCCGCCTGAATGGCCTTGCCGGAGCAGCGTACCACTTCAGAGTGGAGTCGTACCTAACGGTCATGACATCATCAAACACCCCGGATCATGCAAGTCATGACCGTTTTCCCTCCTTGGTCCGGCGCATTCCGGCGTGCACGCCGGAATGCGCCCGATGGGCATAGAGGATGCTTGGTGAGTTCTCGAATTTGTCGCCAATTTCCCTCCTGCAGTGATATTCCCTTGAGTCCGATGAACTCCCACTTCCCGACCTACGCACGCACGACAAAGGTTTCAGGCATCGCCAAGCCGGCTGGGGTGTTTCCCCCGGGATCGCGGCGAAACTTGCGCTGGATCAAAATCTCAAGCGTTGGTATGCGGAAGAATCGCTCCTTTCAAAGGATTGAGGAGACCTGATGCGTCGAACCAAGATTGTGGCGACGGTTGGCCCAGCCACCACTTCGCCGGAGTCCATGCGGCAGCTACTCGCAGCTGGCACCGACGTGGTGCGGCTCAACGCTGCTCACGCCGACATGCAAACGCATAGCAATAATGCTCGTCAGGTGCGTGAACTGGCGCAGCTTCTCGGGCGCACCGTCGGGGTGCTGGTTGACTTACCTGGCCCGAAAATTCGTAGCGGTGTGGTGCTCGGCGATGCGGTAGAACTCGCGACCGGTCAGGAATTCATGCTCACTGACCGCGACGACGGCAAGGGGGATGCCTTACATGTCGCTACGACCTTGCCCGACCTGGCGCATTGGGCGCGTCACGGTGATGACATCTACCTCGCCGACGGTGAGATCGTTCTGCGCGTGCTAGAATCGGTCGGCAACGACGTGCGCACCGAAGTCGTTCGCGGTGGCATGCTGCGCTCGCGCAAAGGAATGCACCTGCCGCGTGCCGAAGGTCACGTCGAGCCGTTTACAGCGCGCGATGCACGTGCACTCGAGATGGCGATTGCCGCCAAGGTGGACTTTGTCGGACTCTCGTTCGTGCGCAGGGCAGAAGACGTCGAGAGGGTGCGCAGCAAGCTTCCAAAGCGTGGCCTGCGGCCGGCATTGGTGCCCAAGATCGAGACGGCAATGGCGGTTGACAACCTTGCTGGCATCATCAACGCTGCCGATGCGGTCATGGTCGCGCGTGGCGACCTCGGCATCCAGATGCCGGCACGACGAGTGCCCTTGCTCCAGAAGGAGATCATCCGTCTCTGCAACTTGGCGGGCAAACCGGTGATCACCGCCACCCAGATGCTCGAGTCGATGACCCGCTCACCGTTACCGACGCGTGCCGAAGTGAACGACGTGGCCAACGCGGTACTCGATGGCACCGACGCCTTGATGCTCTCGGAAGAAACCGCCGTCGGCCTGTTTCCGAACGAAGCCGTGCGCATGATGAGTGAAGTCGCCGAATCGGCCGAGGGCTGGCCGCGCCAGCGTGTCGATCCCGCCGCCAGTGTTGGCGCCGACTCCGACCGCGTCGCTTGGGCGGTGGCGCACGCTGCGGTGCAAGCAGCGGAAGACCTCGGCGTTGCCGCGATCCTTTGCCCAACGCGCAGCGGGGATACCGCCCATCGCGTCGCGGCATTCCGACCGACGGTCCCGATTGCCGGCATTTCACACGGCATGCCGGTACTGGGTGGCCTCTCGCTGGTATGGGGTGTGCAGCCACTGCTGATCGCCGAGAATGCCGACCGTGGCGAGCAACTGCGACTCTCGATTGCCGCTGCGCGCGCTGCCGGCATCGTCCGTGACGGCGATCTCGTGGCACTGGTATTCGGCTCGGCCGGGCCGCGTGCCGGCAGCACCGACAGCGTGCGTATCGTTCGGGTGTGATGTTCATGTCCAGTTCTCAAGCGGATGGTTGAGTTCGCTGATCACACATCCGGTTTCAAGTCGTCAGGTGCCGACCAGTTACACGCCATTGTCAAGCCGCAACCGGGAACTGGCCCCGTTCTCCCGCGCTAGAACGGACTTCCCATGGACCCCGTTTCCCCCGGAGTGCTGATCCCGGTGTCGCATAGATACTGCCATCATCATTGATTATTGGATAGTATACGGTTCACCTGCAGCGCTTTCCCTGCGCGCTGATCGGCGCTGTGGCCATGCTGGCTTGGCCATCCATGCCCGGAGGGGGCTGACGATGTGCTTTGCAATCTCCCTCCGTAGCTGTTCCTGCCGGATTTCTGGAAGTAAAGGTGAATGGTGAGAAATAGGTGGCATTACACAGGCCAGTTGCCGCCGACACGCTTCAACATGGCGCGCTACTGTCTGGCGGCAGCCGCGCGCGATACCCCGGATAAGGTGGCACTGGTCGTGGTGTCAGACGCCAAGGCTCTGCCCGAACGGGCCGAATGCTGGACTTACAGGCAACTGGACGAGACCGTCCGGCAAGTGGCGGCTGGGCTGCGTGCATGGGGCCTTGACCCGGGAGCGCGGCTGATGATCCGCATGGGCAATACCAGCGATTACGCCCTGCTGTTCTTCGGCGCGATTGCTGCCGGTTGCGTGCCGTTGCCGTCCTCAGCGCAACTGACCGAGGAGGAGGCGGATTTTCTGCTGGCAGATGCCGGTGCCGAGATGGTCGCCATGTCGGAAGAGTTGGCCATCCATCCACCGCCGGACGTGCGCGTGTTGACTCCCGCCGACATTGCGCGCTTGCGAACCCACCACGATGCCGTCGATTACGCCGATACCGCCGCCGCCGACCCGGCCTTTCTGATTTACACCTCCGGCACCACCGGCCAGCCCAAAGGCGTGTTGCACGCCCAGCGCTCGGCCTGGGGACGACGACCGATGTACCAAGGCTGGTATGATATCCGCCAAGATGATGTGGTCCTGCACACCGGGGCGTTCAACTGGACCTATACGCTGGGGGTCGGTCTGACCGATCCGTGGGCCAACGGCGCGACCGCGGTGCTCTACAACGGGCCTCGCGATATCACGGTCTGGCCGATGCTCATGGAGAAATTCCAGGCTACCCTGTTTGCGGCTGTGCCAGGGCTGTATCGGCAGATTCTGAAGTACAACGATCTGCGCGCATTCGATCTGTCGAGCTTGCGCCATGGCTTGACCGCCGGCGAGGCACTGGGCAGCGCTTTGCTCGAACAGTGGCGGACGACGACCGGCAAGGAACTGTACGAGGCTTTGGGGATGAGCGAATGCTCGACCTACATTTCCTCGTCGCCCAGCGTAGGGGTACGGCCGGGCAGCTCGGGCAAGCCCCAGCAGGGCCGTTGCGTGGTGGTGCTGCCGGTCGAGGAGGGGGAAGAACCCTTGTCGCCGGGTGAGACCGGGCTGCTGGCGGTGCATCGCAGCGATCCCGGCCTGATGCTCGGCTACTGGAAGCGACCGGACGAGGAGGAACTGGTCTATCGGGGAGAGTGGTTCATCGGTGGCGACCTGGTACATTTCGACGCTGACGGCTACCTGATCTATCATGGTCGCAATGACGACATGATGAACGCCATGGGCTACCGGGTGTCGCCATTGGAGGTGGAGCATTGCCTGAGCAAGCACCCGGCGGTGGCCGAAGTGGCGGTGACCGAGCTTAGGGTGCGCGAGGGGGTCAGCGTGATCGCCGCCTTCGTGGTGCCGCGCGATCCCGACGAGCCCGACGGGCTCGACGCCGCACCGCTGCTGGCTTACGCCCACGAACATCTGGCGGCCTACAAATGTCCACGCGAGGTCATCTTCACCGACGGTCTGCCGCGCACCGCCAATGGCAAGGTCCGGCGCCGCGATCTGGCCTGGTGGCGGCGGTAAAACTATTGGCTGTCCGCATGGGGGAATCCCCGTCGCGTCGGCTCAAACGAAGGACTGAGACGGGAGGATGTTTCGGGGTTTGGTTGCGGGCCGCCAAGCTGTCGGCCGTGTGCGGCCTGTCTGGTCACCCATTTTAGGAAGACTGCATGAGTTCCCAGTTTGCTCTGCTCAACACTCGCCGCTTTGCCCCTTTTTTTGCTACACAGTTTCTTGGGGCATTCAACGACAATCTGTTCAAGAATGCGCTGATCGTGTTGCTCACCTTTCAGGCGGTGAACTGGACGACGCTGGCGCCGGAGGTGTTGACCAATCTTGCCGCCGGCATCTTCATCCTGCCGTTTTTCCTGTTTTCGGCCACTGCCGGGCAACTTGCCGACAAGTACGACAAGGCGAAGCTGGCGCGGCTGGTGAAGCTGCTTGAAATTGTCATCATGGGCGTTGCTCTGTTCGGCTTTTCGACGCACAGCCTGGCGGTACTATTGAGCGCATTGTTTCTGCTTGGCCTGCATTCATCGCTGTTCGGGCCTGTCAAATACGCGATCCTGCCGCAGCACCTGCGCGAAGATGAACTCGTCGGAGGTAACGCGCTGGTCGAGGCCGGCACTTTCGTGGCCATCCTGATCGGCACCCTGGCCGGCGGCCTGCTTGCCGGCGTGGCCGGGCATCCCGGATGGGTGGCCATCGCGGGGCTGGTGATCGCGGTCTTGGGTTATCTGTGCAGCCGTGGCATCCCGGCAGCGCCGGCACCGGTCCCGGAACTGGTCGTCAGCCTCAATCCGTTATCCGAGACTTGGCGCAACATCGGCTTTGCCCGTCAGAACCGGACGGTCTTTCTGTCGATTCTCGGGATTTCCTGGTTCTGGCTATACGGCGCACTGTTCCTCGCGCAGTTTCCAGCCTATGCGAAGAACGTGCTCGGGGGCAGCGAGACCTCGGTGACCTTGTTGCTGGCGATCTTCACGATCGGCATCGGTTTCGGGTCACTGCTCTGCGAGCGCTTGTCTGCCGGGCACGTTGAAATCGGTCTGGTGCCTTTTGGTTCGATCGGTCTGACGCTCTTCGGCATCGACCTGGCCTTCGCTTCACCGGCACTGCTGCCGATCGGGGCGCCGTTGTCGCTCGCCAACCTGCTCGCCCTGCACCACACCTGGCGGGTACTCTTCGACCTGTTTGCACTCGGTCTGTTCGGCGGTTTTTTCATCGTGCCGCTGTATGCCCTGATCCAGTTGCGCAGCGCACCTGAGCAGCGGGCACGGATCATCGCCGCGAACAACATCCTGAACGCGCTGTTCATGGTCTGCGGCGCACTGGCCGCCGCCGGACTGCTCGGCGATGGACTTTCGATTCCTGCGCTGTTCGGCGTTGCCGCGCTGTGCAATGCTGTGGTGGCGGTCTATATCTACAGCCTGGTACCCGAGTTCATGCTGCGCTTCATTGCCTGGCTGCTGGTGCACTCGGTGTACCGCCTGCAGCAGCGCGGGCTGCAGAACATCCCGGAGGAGGGGGCGGCGGTGCTGGTGTGCAACCACGTCAGCTTTGTTGACCCGATCGTCATCGCGGCGGCAAGCCGGCGGCCGATCCGTTTCGTCATGGATTACCGCATTTACCGCATGCCGGTGATCAGCCTGATCTTCCGCCATATGCGCGCCATCCCGATTGCCCCGGCCAGGGACGATGCGGTCATGATGGAAGCAGCTTTCGAAGAGGTGGCGAGTGCCCTCGCGGCAGGCGAACTGGTGGCGATTTTCCCGGAAGGCAGGATCACCGACAGTGGCGATCTTTATCCATTTCGCCCAGGCGTGCAGCGCATCGTCGGACGTACGCCGGTGCCGATCATTCCGATGGCTCTGCAGGGTCTGTGGGGCAGCTTTTTCAGCCGCAAGGACGGGCCAGCGATGAGCAAGCCTCTGCGCCGCGGCCTGTTCTCGAAGATCGCGCTGGTCGTCGGTACGGCGGTCGCCCCAGCGGCGGCAACCCCCGAGCATCTGCAGGAGATTGTTGCCGGCCTGCGGGGTGACTGGAAGTAGGCTTCGGGAGCCGGATGTTCTGCCGAGGAACGCCGACCGTTCCTGATCATTCCGGCAAGCACACGGGCCATCCATGCTGTCGCGGGGGATAGCCCGTTTTTCGTTGACCGATACGCGTACGTACACCGAACTAAGGGATAGTTATACCGTGCGCGGTCACGATTGAATCTTCTTGAAGGTTTGGAAGTTCAGGGTCAATAGGGACTGTAGTGCCTTGGCGTGGATGGTGTGGGTATCTTGCAAGCAGCGCTCGATGGCCGTCGTGAAGGAATGGAAGTCGGGGTAGTACTTGGCGTAGAGGCACTGCTTTTTGACGAACTTCCACAAACGCTCGATGAGGTTCAAATTTGGGGAGTAGGTGGGTAAAAAGAGCAACTCGATCTTCAGTTTCTCGGCGCAGGTTTTCACCAACGCACAACGCTGATAGCGGGCGTTGTCCAGGACGACCGTCATAGGCAGCGTGGGCCGTAGGGTAACCAGTTTCTCCAGCAAAGCACAGACGCTGAGCGAATTGATGTAGGTGGAATTGACGACGGTGACGACCTCTTTGGTGACGGCGTCGAGCGCACCCAGTACGTTGAAGCGCTGCCGGCCCGAGGGCGCCTTGATCCAGACCCGAGCAAGGCACCACACCACCGACAGGAAGGCGCCCAAGACAAAGTGTGCCGCGTCTACGAAGAACACGGCACGTTGGCCCGCTTGGGCTTCTGCCAAACGCGGTTCAAGTTCTTTTTTTTAAAGGCTTCCTGGACCTCGGGATCCGCCTTGGCCGGCAGGGTGCCGGTCTTCAGGCGTCTCATCCCGCACTTCTCTCGCAGGAAAAGCCGCACCTGAGTCGGCGAGCGGCTCAAACCCGTGAGCTTTCTGATCGCATCCACGGCCTCATGGATCGAAGCCGGCGGATGGGTGAGAAAATAAGCCCCGATCGTCTCCTGATGCGCCACCAGTTCGCTCTGCGGCCGACGGAAATGCAGTTCCTTCACCCCGGCGACGCCGCCCTCCACATACTGCTGGAGGTAGGTGCGAAGCGTCTTGCCGCTCACGCCCGCGAGCCGCGCGATATCTTGATGCGCAAGCCCCTGGCTTTTCAGCCACAGCGCTTCCATCTTGCGTCGCACGTGGGGATGCGGATGGTGAAATCGCTCGTGCTCTAAGGCGTCCGCCTCCGCCGGGGTAAAGGTCAGTCTCAGCATCGCAGCCTGTCCCTACAGAAAGCAATGCTCGAATTCTACAGCCCATTACACCAGACAGTTAAAGTCGTTTGTTACCTATTTCAGTATATCGGGATATTTATCGCCAACTTGCAACGAAAAAGTTCCACCACTTCCAGAGAAGCCATATCCATTGGATTTAAGTGGAAGCTCTTGAAACGAGTGGAGCGGGCGAAGGGAATCGAACCCTCGGCTCTAGCTTGGGAAGCTAGGGTATTACCATTATACGACGCCCGCCAAGGCCTCTATTCTACGATGGTTGTGCTCGTCTCCACAATGCGGCGATCAGGCGATTTCGGACCGCGGTCTGCACAAACGGTCTCAAACCAGATCGATGCGGGTACGGTACAGGCGATGGCCGGAAGCCAAGTATTTGCGTTCGAACGGGGTCATCGGCGGATCCGGAAGGTACGGCTCGAACACCGCCGCGTGTTGTGTCATCTGCTGCAACGCAAAGCAGAATTCCGACAAATAGACCGGCCAGTTGCTCCGGCACTCAAGCACCCCGCCAAGCCCGAGCAGCGCCGGAAAAACCGGATGGCCATGCCAACGTCGGCGCAGTTGGGTGATCTTCGGCCAGGGATTGGGATAAAGAAGGTAGTGACGATTGAGCCGAATACCCGCCGCGTGTAGCAAACGCCAGTAATCGACGACGTCGGCACGCACCAGATCGAGATTGGCCGGCCACCCGAAACCCTCCTGCTGGCAGCGTTGTCCGCGTGCCAACCGCACTGCCGACTGGTCCACTCCGATCACGTAATGGTCCGGAAATGCCCTGGCAAGAATCCGGCTGCTCTCTCCAACCCCGCAGCACGAATCGAGGATCAACGGCCTCCCTGCTGCCACACGCTGGTAACGTTCCAGGCTCGCCGTGAATGCGGCGCGATTGTAGTCGGCGTACGGTTTGAGAAAAGAGGTGCTGGCATGACGAGCGAGCAGCATCGACAGATGCGGGTGAATGTCGGTCTGGGTGCTTGCAGGAATGCGGGAGTTGCCGTACATCGAGTGGCCCTAACGGTCATCGCAAATCGAGACACAGCGGATGATGAACGCCATGACCGTTTCTCACCCCCGTTCCCTCTCCCGCAAGTGGAGAGGGAGGGGTCGTGAGTCGCTGACGCGACTTTCACAATAATCGATCGCTGGCAGCACCGGCACGCCATGTCGCAGCAGCTCGCGCGTGACTTCAGCAACGCTGCGTAGCGACCGAACCGCAATGAACAGCGTCTCGGCCTGGACGAAATTCCGCCGCAGCGCCCCCAGCCAGAGCTTGAGGCGACCTGGCGCATGGCGTGCCGAGACTTTGGCACAGACCTGCTGCCAGAATGAAGCCAGCAGCGGCAGCAGTCGGCACCAGTCGTGCGAACGATCGGTGGCGATCACCATACCTACCGACAGCGCACGAATGCGCTCGGCGAGAAAGGGATCGGCGACCGCACCACGTCCGATCATCACATCCTGGCGGGTACTCACCGCACAGCAGCGGCAATGGTCATCGGTTGTCCAGACCTCACCGTTGGCAACTACCGGCAGCTGTACGACCTCGCTGATGCGCGCCACCCATTCCCAGTGTGCTGGCGGTCGATAAGCCTCGGTTTTTGTGCGTGCATGCACCACCAGCGATACAATGCCGCCCGCCGCCAGCGCCCGTGCGCAATCCAGCGTCCTCGCCGTGTCGCTGATTCCGAGCCGCATCTTGGCGCTGAATGGGATGGCCGGCGGGATCGCACGCCTGACAGCGGCAGCGATGCGGAACATCTGATCAGGATTGGCGAGCAAGGAAGCGCCGCCGCCGTGACGGTTGACCGTTGGCGCCGGGCAACCAAAGTTGAGATCAATTCCTGCCGGTGACAGCTCGACCAGTTGCGCCGCGTTCTCGGCCAGACAGGCCGGGTCGCTCCCCAGCAGCTGTACGACCACTGGGGTACCCGCTCGAGTGCGGCTGGCATGCGAAAGTTCGGGGCAGATGCGGCGGAAAGCCCGAATCGGCAACAGGCTGCCCGACACGCGGATGAACTCGCTCACCGCCAGATCGTAAGTGCCGGCACGCGTCAGAACGTCGCGCAGAATGTCGTCGACCAGACCCTCCATTGGTGCCAGCAGCAATTTTCCCATGTCCAATTATAGATTTTTTCGTAACTTCACCCCGAGGCATGTCCGTTGGCTGAACATCGCCGAAATGGCGTTGGCCGTGCTACTAGACGACGAAGCGATACCCAACGCCTGCCTCGGTGAGAATGTGTTTTGGCTGCGAGGGATCGTCTTCTATCTTCTTGCGCAAGTGCGCCATATAAACCCGCACATAGTGACTGTCTTCAGCGTGTGCCGGCCCCCAGACGTTCTTCAGCAATTGCCGATGTGTCAGCACACAATCGGCGTTGCTCGTGAGGTATGCCAGCAATCGGTACTCGACCGGAGTCAGGTGCAGCGGTGCACCTGCACGCTCGACCACACGGCGGCTGAAATCAATCCGGATCTTGCCGAACTCGATGACGCTCTTGCTGGAACCAGGAACGCGCGTACGGCGTCGCAATTGTGCGCGAACGCGCGCCAGCAATTCGGCTGTGCCGAAGGGCTTGATGAGGTAATCATCGGCCCCTGCGTCGAGTGCTTCGACCTTGTCGGCTTCCGCAGTACGTGCGGAAAGAACGATGACCGGAATGTCCGACCAGGTTCGCAAATCTCGGATGAGCTCCAGACCATCACCATCCGGCAGACCCAGGTCAAGTACCATCATGTCCGGCTTGCGTGTACCGGTTTCGATGAGGCCGCGCTGGACGGAGTCCGCCTCGAATACCTGACAGCCCGCTGACTCCAGCGACATTCTGACGAAGCGGCGAATCTTCGCTTCATCCTCGACCACAATGACCACTGGGATTGGTTCGGTCATCGCTGAACTTCACCGGCCATTGCGCCATCCTCGTCAATTTCCACGAGCGGGGGATGCCCGCGCGGCAACGAGAATACCAGGCGCGCGCCTCCATCGCGACGGTTTTCGGCATGGATGTTGCCACCATGCACCTCGATAATGGCGCGGCAGATGGCCAGTCCAAGGCCGACGCCCGGTATGGCGCTTTCCTTTTTTCCGCGCTCGAATTTCTTGAAGATCTCTTCTTCTCTTCCTGTCGGTAGACCAGGGCCATTGTCTGCCACCCAGATGTCAATGTTGCCACTCTCGCCGGGCGCCGCGCCGATTTCGATGACGCAGCCGGGCGACGTGTATTTCGCTGCATTGTCGAGCAGGTTCGCCAACACCCGTTCGATCAGCACGGCATCCAGCTCCAGCATCGGCAGGTCATCGGGCAGGTGCACGGACACGCGATGCTGCGCGAGAACAGCGCCAGCCGCCTTGAGCGCACTGCCAACGACTTCTTCCAATGGCTGCCATTGCCGGTTGAGCCTGACCGCGCCGGCTTGCAGACGCGCCATGTCGAGCAGGTTGTTGACCTGGGAATGCATGCGCAGCACCTCTTCGCGCATCGACGCGGCAATATCGGCCTGTTCCGGCGTGGGCGGCGGCTGCGTCAGGAACATGGCATCAGCGAGTCCGACCAGGGCCGAAAGCGGCGTACGCAGGTCGTGGGAGATCGCCGACAGCAGCGAGTTGCGCAAGCGCTCCGATTCCATCTGCACCGTGGTCGTCTGTGCCACGGTCACGTAATGCAGACGCTCAAGCGCGATGGCCAGCAGCCGGGCAAAGGTATCGAGCAGGCGCCGTTGCTCGGGCGCCATGAGACGGCCCGGATGGCGCGGTGCCAGGGCCAGCACCCCGCGCGTGCGCATCGGCGCCTTGAGCGGCAGATACAGCAGCGGGCTTCCGGCCAGGGTGTCGGTGCCGCAACCGGCCTCGGCTCCATGGTCGAAGACCCATTGGCAGATGCCCGGGTCGACGGTCAATACGCCGCCGGAAACAGCGATGGGATCGTGTAGGCGATTATCGTCATCGGCCAGCACGATGGCGGCACGTGCGCCAAAACCCGTCGCCGCGAAACGCTCGCAGATTTCCGCAATCTGCTCCGGCATCAGCGCTCCGGAAAGGTCACGTGACATCTCGTAGAGCGCCCGTACGCGCTGCTCGCGGTGGCCGGCGACGCGCGCCTGGAACTTGAGGCCCGCTGTCAGCTTGGCGGTGACGAGGCCGACGGCGAGCATGACCGAAAAGACCATCAAATACTGTACGTCGCTCACCGCGAATGAAAAGCGCGGAGGTACGAAGAAGAAATCGAAAGCAGCGACGTTCAGAAATGATGCGGCGACCGCGGGGCCGAGACCGTAGCGCACGGCCGCCAGCACGACGGCCAGCAGGAACAGCATGGCGATATTGGCGAGGTCAAACAGCGTATGCAGCGGCATGGCGATCAGCGTCGCCAGCGCGCAGAAGAGCGCGCTCATGGCGAACGATTGCCACGGCGCCTTCAGGCGGTCGAGCAGCGACTCGTCAGTCGATTCTTCCCTGCGCTGGTCGGAGTGACCTTCTTCACGCGCCACCTGGATGACGTCGAGATCGGGCGCACGCCGGCCGATACGTTCGGCGAACGATCGATACCAGGGCTGCCAGATACGCGCATGGTCACGTCCAACGATGATCTTGGCCAGATTATGGTCTCGTGCATAGTCGATGATCGTATCGACCGCACCGCGACCCGAAAGGCTGGCGGTGTCGGCCCCCGCATCCTGCGCGAGTTTCAGGTTCTTGAGGATGCGCTCGCGCTGATTCCCGGAAAGATGCCGAAGTTCGGGCGTCTCGACGTAGATGACATGCCAGGGAACGTCCAGTTTCGTCGCGATACGAGCCGCACTGCGAATGATGCGGTCGTTGTGGTCGCCCGGGCCGATGCAGGCAAGCAGCGACTCGCGAGTCTGCCAAACCGGCGCAACCGAATTGTCGCGCCGGTACCTGATCATCTGGCTGTCGACACGGTCGGCGGTGCGACGCAGAGCGAGTTCGCGCAGGGCGATCAGGTTGCCTTTACGGAAGAAGTTCCGGATCGCCCGTTCAGCCTGGAGCGGCAGATAGACCTTGCCCTCCTTGAGCCGCTGCAACAGTTCGTCGGGCGGTAGGTCAACGAGGACGACTTCGTCGGCGGCGTCGAAGACGTGGTCCGGCACGGTCTCCCAGACGCGGATGCCAGCGATGCTGCCGACCACGTCGCTGAGTGTTTCGAGGTGCTGGACGTTGATAGTGGAATAGACATCGATCCCTGCGCAGAGCAGTTCCTCCACGTCCTGCCAGCGCTTGGGGTGACGCGAGCCGGCGACGTTCGAATGCGCCAGTTCGTCAACCAGGATCAACGCCGGCTTGCGCGCCAGGGCAGCATCGATATCGAACTCCTTCAACATCGTTCCGTGATGAGGGACTTCCTTGCGCAGGATGCTTTCGAGGCCAGCGACCAGCGCTTCCGTTTCCTTTCTGCCATGGGTTTCGACCACGCCGATGACGACGTCCGTACCCTGCTGGGCCTGTTGTTGCGCCGCCCACAGCATCCCGTAGGTCTTGCCGACACCGGCCGAGGCGCCAAAGAAGATCTTGAGCTTGCCGCGAGCAGCCCGGGTTTCCTCTTCCTTGATGCGGGAGAGAAGTTCGTCCGGATCGGGGCGTTGGTCGGTCATCGGTCTTAATGTGAGGGCCGTGTCAGCGACGCACGAATTTCCCCTCCCCACTGGCGTGGGAGGGGTCATGGGAGAAGGAAACGGTCATGGCCGTTGGTGTTCCGCATCGAGTGCGAGGTTGAGTTTGAGCACGTTGACGCGTGGCTCTCCGAAAACACCCCATTGCCGGTCTTCGGTATGCGCCTCGATGATGGCCGTTAGGCGCTCCATGGACAGATCGCGTGCCCTGGCCACACGTCTGGCCTGGTAGCGGGCGGCGGCAGGACTGATGTGGGGATCGAGGCCGCTGGCCGAGGCGGTGACCAGGTCGACCGGAATCGCTTGTGGATTGTCCGGGTCGGCTACCTTGAGGGCGGAGATGTGGGTCGTGACTGCTTCGACCAGCGCCGGATTGAGCGGGCCCTGGTTCGAGCCACCCGATGCAGTGCCATTGTAAGGCTGCGGGGCGCTTGCCGATGGCCGGCCCCAGAAGTATTCCGGCGAGGAGAAGTTCTGGCCGATCAAACGTGAACCGACCGGGGTACCGTTCCTGAAGAGCACGCTGCCACTGGCGGCGTCGGGAAACAGTGCTTGGGCGATGCCAGTCAGCACCATCGGGTAGGCAATGCCGGTCAGCGCGGACAGCAGTACGAACAGGCTGGCGGCGGGACGCAAGAGATCGTTCATGGTGTTCTCCTTCCTCATGCCAGTCCGGTGCCCGCGATGATCAGGTCGATCAGCTTGATCCCGACGAACGGAGTGACGAGGCCACCCAGACCATAGACGAGCAGGTTGCGGCGAAGCAGCACCCTGGCACCGAGCGGCCGATACCTGACGCCCTTCAGCGCCAGCGGGATCAGGAACATGATGATCAGCGCATTGAAGACCACCGCCGAGAGAATGGCCGAGGCCGGGCTCGCGAGGTGCATGATGTTCAGTGCCGCGAGCTGCGGATAGGTGGTGATGAAGGCCGCCGGAATGATCGCGAAATACTTGGCAACGTCGTTGGCGATGCTGAAGGTGGTGAGCGAACCACGCGTCATCAGCATTTGCTTGCCCGTCTCGACGATTTCGATCAGCTTGGTCGGGTTGGAATCGAGATCGACCATGTTGCCAGCCTCCTTGGCCGCCTGCGTGCCGGTATTCATGGCCACCGCCACATCGGCCTGGGCCAGCGCCGGCACATCGTTGGTGCCATCGCCGGTCATGGCCACCAGGCGGCCCTCCGACTGATGCTGACGGATCAGCGCCAGTTTGTTCTCCGGGGTGGCTTCGGCGAGAAAATCGTCGACTCCGGCCTCGGCGGCGATCGCGGCCGCCGTGAGGCGGTTGTCGCCGGTGATCATCACCGTCTTGATGCCCATGCGGCGCAGTTCGGCGAAACGCTCCTTGATGCCGCCCTTGACGACATCCTTGAGCTCGACAACCCCGAGCACTCTTGCACCGTCGGCCACCACCAGCGGGGTGCTGCCCCGCCGGGCCACCTCGTCGACGAGGGTCGTCACCAACGCTGGAAAGCTGCCGCCCAGCGATTCGACGTGGCTGGAGATGGCTCCGGCCGCGCCCTTGCGAATCTGCCGGTCGCCGAGATCGACGCCGCTCATGCGGGTATGGGCTGAGAAATGGACGAAGCTGGCATTGAGCGCGTGGATGTCGCGTTCACGCAGATTGAACTTCTGCTTGGCGAGCACGACGATGCTGCGGCCTTCTGGGGTTTCGTCCGCCAGGGAGGCCAGCTGGGCGGCATCGGCCAGTTCGGCTTCGCTGACTCGTTCGGCCATCAGGAAGGCGGACGCCTGACGATTCCCCAGGGTGATGGTGCCCGTCTTGTCGAGCAACAGCACATCGACGTCGCCAGCCGCTTCGACGGCCCGGCCGGAAGTGGCGATTACATTGGCCTGCATCATGCGGCTCATGCCGGCGACACCGATGGCCGAGAGCAGACCGGCGATGGTGGTCGGAATCAGACAGACCAGCAGGGCGATCAGGACGGTGATGCTGATCGGCGTACCCGCTTGCGAAACATCGACGCTGAACATCGAGTAGGGCAGCAAGGTCACCGTGACGACGAGAAACACGATCGTCAGCGCCACCAGCAGGATGGTCAGGGCAATTTCGTTCGGAGTTTTCTGACGCTTGGCGTTCTCGACCATGGCGATCATGCGGTCGACGAAGGTCTCGCCGGGGTTCACCGTCACACGCACCACGATCCAGTCCGACAGCACGCGCGTGCCGCCGGTGACGGCCGAGAAGTCGCCGCCGGATTCGCGGATCACTGGCGCGGACTCGCCGGTGATGGCCGACTCGTCCACCGAGGCAACGCCTTCGATGACCTCGCCGTCGGCCGGAATGATTTCACCGGCATGTACCAGAACGAAGTCACCCTTGTGCAGATCGGTGGCCGAAACGGTGGTCCACTCTGCGGTGGCGTACGAACCCTTGAGCTTCTTCGCCCAGGTCTCCTTCTTGAGACCGCGCAGGCTGGCCGCCTGCGCCTTGCTGCGGCCTTCGGCCAGCGCCTCGGCGAAGTTGGCGAACAGTACCGTGAACCATAGCCACAGGGCGATGGCGAGGATGAATCCGGCCGGAGCATCAGCAGCACCTCCCAGGGCCTGAACCCACAGCGCAGTGGTCAGAAGGCTGCCGACATAGACGACGAACATCACCGGATTTCGCCACTGCACGGCAGGATTGAGCTTGCAGAAGGAATCGACGATCGCCGGTTTGACCAAGGCCGGATCGAACATGGCGAGGCTCTTGTGGGACATGAGGTTTCTCCTTGCGCTCAGTAGACGGCGAACAGCGTCAGATGCTCGATCACCGGCCCCAGCGCCAAAGCGGGGACGTAGTTGAGGGCGCCGACCAGCACCACGGTGCCGATCAGCAACACGACGAATAGCGGACCATGGGTGGGCATGGTGCCAGCCGATGCGGCAATGCGCTTTTTCGCCGCCAGCGCGCCGGCCAGCGCCAGCACCGGCACGATGACGCCAAAGCGGCCAAACCACATGGCGATGGCCGTCATGACGTTATAGAACGGCGTGTTGGCGGAAAGCCCGGCGAAAGCGCTACCGTTGTTGTTGGCTGTCGAGGTGAAAGCGTAAAGGATCTCCGAAAAGCCGTGTGCTCCCGGATTGGCGATGCCGGCCAGGCCGCCCGCCGTCAGCACAGCGGCGGCCGTGCCGACCAATGCCAGGAAGGGTGTAATGAGGATGGCGATGGACACCATCTTCATCTCGTAGGCCTCGATCTTCTTGCCCAGGTATTCCGGCGTGCGGCCGATCATCAGGCCAGCAATAAACACCGCCATGACGGCAAACAGCAACATGCCGTAGAGACCGGAACCGACCCCGCCGAACACCACTTCGCCGAGCATCATGTTCCACAGAGGCACGAAGCCGCCCATGGGCGTGAAGGAATCATGCATGGCATTGACCGCACCGCAGGACGCCAGTGTCGTGAGAGTGGCGAACAGCCCGGAGTCGGCGATACCGAAGCGCGTTTCCTTGCCTTCCATATTGCCGGCGCCGATATCGACGCCGAGCCTGCCGAGCAGCGGATTGCCCTCTTGCTCGTAGTGCATGGCGATGACGGCCATGACCAAGAACATCAGCGTCATCGCCGCGAGCACTGCCCAGCCCTGGCGCGTGTCGCCGACCATGCGGCCGAAGGTCAGGCAGAGGGCGCCGGGAATCAGGAAAATCGACAGCATCTGCACGAAGTTGGACAGCGGCGTCGGATTCTCGTACGGATGCGCCGAGTTGGCGTTGAAGAAGCCGCCGCCATTGGTGCCGAGCATCTTGATCGCTTCTTGCGAGGCGACCGGACCCATGGGCAGGGTCTGCGTCTGCGTCTCGGCAGGTTCGGTCAGTGCATTGCCCTGGTCGTCCTTCAGTGGTCGACCGTCGGGACCGGTCCTGGGGTTGTCGTACTTCGTGACTTCGAGAGCCGTGATGTCCTGGTAAGGGTCAAAGTTCTGGATCGCGCCCTGACTGACCAGAAAGATGGCGAAGACGAATGCCAGCGGCAGCAACACGTAGAGCGTGATGCGCGTCAGATCCACCCAGGCGTTGCCCAGGGTCTTGGTGGCGTGGCGCGCGAAGCCGCGGATCAAGGCAATGGCGACGACCATGCCGGTAGCGGCCGAGAAAAAATTCTGCACCGTGAGACCCAGCATCTGGGTAAGGTAGCTCATGGTGGACTCGCCGGCATAGCCTTGCCAATTGGTATTGGTGGCGAAACTGATGGCCGTGTTGAAGGACGAATCCGGACTGACGTTGGCCATTGCCTGCGGATTGAGCGGCAGCCAGACCTGTAAGCGTTGCAGGCCATAGACGCCCAGGGCGCCGAGGACATTGAAGAGCAGCAGGGCGAGGGCGTACTTGAGCCAACCCATTTCCTCTTCCTGGTCGACACCACATAGGCGGTAAAGCACGGACTCGATGCAGCCGCCAAGCCGCAACGCCAGGCTGCGGCCTTCCATCACATCGGCTATGTAACTGCCGAGAGGTTTGACCACTGCCATGAGAATGGCCACATAAAGCCCCAGGAGAAGCCAGGCATGGTGGCTCATGAGAAGTCCTCCGGATGGAGGAGCGCCGCGATCAGGTAAACGAGCAGCGCGACCGCGACGACGGCGCTGATGAACTGGGAAATGCTCATATCGTCCCTCCAAGCCGGGCGCAACCGACGCCAAACGCTGCCGTCAGGAAGAAGAACAGAAGAACCCCTGCAAGATAAATGAGATCCATATTTGCCTCCATTTGGATGTCTTTGACATCAGGAATGATAGGCAAGCAGAGTTCAAGATTCTGAAAAACCGGGGGGCTGGCTATTAAATTTCGGTAAATTCGGTAAACAATGGGAGGATGTGTTTTGCTACTCCGCTGACCTGGGTCTCTGCGTGGCCCAGGCAAGGTCCCAAGGCGTTGGCTTCCCATCCACGCCTGCAAGCTTAAGCGTGTCATGATCAGCGAGCGTTGGCGGAGGTCGCGGTGGCACGCCCATCTCTATGGATGGCTGCACGACCTGGGCAGATGGCGGCGAATATCTGCGCAATGTCCTGCTGGAGAAAGCCGACGCAAGCGTCAGAGAGGCGGTGAGGGTGCTCACCCTCAACGGTGCTGACCTGCTGTTTGATCCATGTTGTTGGCTCGCGGCCCCTTGGGACCATACGTCAGTTCGAAGGCCTCGGCCGCTTTTTTTACCGACCCGAAGAAATCCCCACGGCCGATTTCCTCGGAAAGTCCAACCTTGGCAAGTTCTTCTAGGAATGGCCGTGGCGCATCGGCAATCTTGATGTCAACTCCGTCCTCGGCCAGTTCCCGGTGCAATTCGGCAAAGCGTTGAGCAGCGGTGACGTCCATGTCGTGAATCGCCTGTGCGTCGATCACCAGCCACTTGACCGGATGATCGGCCTCGTCGACCAGTGTCCGGATGCGTGTCATCACATGCCGAGCATTGGCAAAGATCAACGGTGCGTAAAGCCTATAGACCAGCAGGCCAGGGACGCTTTCTGCCTCTTCGTCACCCATGCAGTGGTGGAACTTGCCGTCGCTGACCAGGCGGCGAAGAACGGCATCGTCGGGACGTGAGACTTCTACGAGCACCGAAATCAGCGATAGCAGCAAACCGAGAATGATCCCCGGGACCACCCCCGCGATCAGGATTGCCAGGGTCACACCCATGGCAATGCCGAACTCGACCCGATCAATCTTGTACAGGCCTGTGAGCGGCGCCACTTCCAGCATCCCGAAAGCGGTCACGATCAGAATCGCGCCAAGCGCCACCTTCGGCAACAAGGCAATCAAGCCGGTCAGAAAGAACAGGAACAGCAGCAAGCCCACCGCGACCAGCAACTGTGCCACCTGCGACTTGCCACCAGCCGAATCGACGATCGAGGTCCGGGACTGGCTGGCGGATACTGGAAAACCTTGCCACAAGCCGGCCAGGATGTTTGCCGAACCAAGTGCCACCAGTTCGCGATTCGGGCGAACTTCATAGCCATTTTTTTCGGCGAAGGTCTGTGCCAGGAGAATCCCGTCCGAAAAGGCCAGAAAGGCAATCGCGACCGCGGCCGGGGCAAGCGCCGAGATATCCGACCAATGAAACGTTGGGATCGTCAGGCTGGGAATACCCGAAGGCACGCTGCCGACCAGCGCCACCCCGTAGCTGCCGAGGTCGAAGGCGAAGGAGACGGCGATCGCTACCGCGCAGACTGCCAGTGCGCCGGGGACGCGAGGAAACCAGCGCGCAAGTCCGATCAGCAAGCCAACCAGCAAGACGCCGAACACAAAGGTCGGCAGATGCGTCTGCGCCAATTGCGCAATGATCGTAAAGACCAACTCGAAGAATTCCTCACCCTCGGTCTTGATACGGAACATCTTGCCAAGTTGGGTGGCGATCAGGACCAGCGAGGCACCGTTGAGGTAACCTATCAACACCGGACGCGACAACAGGTCGGCAATGACGCCCAGCTTGAGGCGTGCGGCGAGCAGCAATACCCCCCCTGAAAGTATGCCGAGGACGGCTGCGAGGGAGACGATACGCGCCGGATCGCCTGCCGCCAGCGGCAGGATCGCCGAACCGGCTAGCAGTCCGATGGCGGCATCCGGTCCGGCGATGACGTGACGTGAACTGGAAAACAGGGCATAGCCGATGGCCGCCGCGAGTGCCGCGTACAGTCCCGTAATCGGGGGCAGGTGGACCAGTTCGGCATAAGCGATGACCGACGGAATCGACACGATACAGGCCGAAAGCCCGGCGATCGCATCCTTGCTGAGCCAGGCTAGTCGATACTCTTTCAGGGTCGAGAGCAGTGGCAGACCAGACAGCAGGTACTTGAGAAAATGCGCAGGATTCATCGGCGTAGCTCCAGGCAGAATGGCGAAGTATGGGAAACCCAACGGCTCCCCGCATCGTTCGGGGGGAAGTCCCGAACCCCATCAACAATGAACACAGCCCGCTGCCTGAACAGCACCCGCCACCCAAAGATCGTGGCAAGGATCAGGCTGCTCAGCAACGGGATGATGACGAGTTTCATTTTCTCGCCTGGTTCACGGCTTCAGACCGTGCTGAAGCAGAGATATTTGATCTCGAGGTATTCGTCGAGCCCATGCTTTGATCCCTCGCGGCCGACGCCGGACTGTTTGACACCGCCGAAAGGGGCCACCTCATTCGAGATCAGACCGGTGTTGATGCCGATCATGCCGTATTCGAGCGCTTCGCCCACGCGCAGGCAGCGCGCCACGTCGCGGGTATAGAAATAGGCGGCGAGACCAAACTCGGTATCGTTGGCCATATTGATCGCCTGTGCCTCGTTCGAGAACCTGAACACAGGCGCCACCGGACCAAAGGTCTCTTCGCGTGCGATACGCATTGCTGGCGTTACGTCGGCCAGCACCGTTGGTGTGAAAAAATGGCCACCGAGCGCGTGCCGGCTACCACCGGTGAGCACGCGCGCGCCGCCGGCGACGGCATCGGCGATATGTTCCTCGACCTTGGCCAGCGCTGCGGCATCGATCAGCGGTCCCTGCAGAGTGCTTTCTTCACAGCCCGGTCCGACTTTGAGCGACTGCACGCGCCTGCTCAGCTCTTCAACGAAGCGATCGTAGATCCCGTCCTGGACCAGCAGCCGGTTGGCGCAGACGCAGGTCTGACCAGTGTTGCGATATTTGGCGACGATCGCTCCTGCGACCGCAGCGGTGACATCGGCGTCGTCGAAAACGATGAACGGCGCATTGCCGCCAAGTTCAAGCGAGAGTTTCTTGATCGTTGGCGCGCATTGTGCCATCAACAGTCGACCAACCTCGGTCGAACCGGTGAACGAGAGCTTGCGGACCACCGGGCTGGCCGTCAGCGTGCCGCCGATCGCCGCCGGGTCGCCGGTCAGTACATTGAACACCCCTGCCGGCAGCGCCGCGTCATGCGCCAGACGCGCCAGCGCCAGGGCCGTCAGCGGCGTCTGCTCGGCGGGTTTGACCACCACCGTGCAACCGGCGGCAAGCGCCGGCGCGACCTTGCGGGTGATCATCGCCAGCGGAAAGTTCCAGGGTGTGATCGCCGCACAGACCCCGACCGGCTGGCGAATGGTCAGCAAGCGCCGATCATTGGCTGGACTCGGGATCGATTCGCCGTAGGCGCGCTTGCCTTCCTCGGCAAACCATTCGACGAAGGCGGCGCCGTAAGCGACCTCGCCGCGCGCCTCGGCAATCGGTTTGCCGCACTCGGCGGTCATCAGCTGCGCAAGATCCTCGGCATTAGCGACGATCAGTTCATACCAGTGGCGCAGGACGGTCGCCCGCTGCTTCGCAGTCTTCGCCTGCCAGGCCGGCAGCGCCGCGGCCGCGGCGGCGATCGCGCGCGCAGTCTCGGTGGCCGTCATCCAGGGTACTTCACCCAGCGTTTCGCCACTTGCCGGGTCCCGGACGGTAAAAGTGCGGCCGTCGTCGGCGGCTTCCCAGCGACCATCGACATAGCAGTTCGAGCGCAGCAGGCGCGGATCGGTCAGGTGCATGTCTTTCCCCGGTAATAATCTTGAGGGCTGTAGTTTATACTGTGCAGCATGCGTGTCCACCTGCTCATCGCCGGCTTCTTCTCTCTGCTGATGGCAGCCTGTGCCAGCAAGCCGCCTGCGCCACAGGCGCCGGCGCATCAACCTGCCGAGCGCCCCCCTGCGAGCAGCCCCAAAGGCAACGACGTGGTGCTCTTTGCGCTCAGTCTGCTTGACACCGGCTACCGTTTCGGCGGCAAGAACCCGGAAGCGGGTCTGGACTGCAGCGGTATGGTGTCGTACATCTACGGACGCGCGGCGGGGCTTCGGGTCAGTGGCAGCGCCGCCGACATCGCCCGCCGGGGTCGTCCGGTCGAGCGTGCGGGCCTGCGCCCCGGCGACTTGGTCTTCTTCAACACCCGTAACGCCGCTTTCTCGCATGTCGGAGTGTACATCGGTGACGACCGTTTCATCCACGCGCCGTCGAGCAACGGTCGAGTGCGCATCGACCAGCTCGGCGCACGCTACTTCGCGCAGCGCTTCGAGACTGCGCGCAGCTACTTCGACTAACGGTGATGACTTTTCCAGGCATTCCAGATCATGAACGTCATGACCGTTTCCCTCTCCCCCGACCCCTCCCGGCCCGCGCTGCATCGCGGGCCGGCTACGGCGGCGCGGAGCAGTGCTCCACGAAACCCCGCCTTCGCCCCCCGCAAGTGGGGAGGGGGGGTCGTGAGTCGCTGACGCGACTTTGACATTAAGGAAGCGCTCACCACTCGCATGGACCCCAAATCTTTCGTTGACTCTGCCGTATTGTTGCTGGTCGTCGCGGCAGTTGCCGTCGCGGTGTTTCGGCATTTCGGTCTCGGCTCGATCCTCGGCTTGCTGGTTACCGGCGTCATCGTTGGACCGCATACGCCAGGGCCTTTCATCACCACCGAGGTCGAAGGTGTGCGGCATTTCACCGAACTCGGCGTCGTGCTGCTGATGTTCCTGATCGGCCTGGAGATGAAGCCTCGCCGCTTGTGGGAGCTGCGGCGCACGCTGTTCGGGCTCGGTTCGCTGCAGATCATCGTCTCGGCGCTGGCCATCGCCGCCTATTTCAAACTCTTTCAAGCGAACTGGTCGACCGCACTCCTGATCGGTAGCAGCTTCGCGCTGTCCTCGACCGCGTTTGTGGTGCAGATGCTCAGGGATCAGGGCGACATCGCCAGCCGGCACGGCCAGACCGCATTCGCCGTGCTGCTGATGCAGGATATCGCGGTGGTCCCGCTGCTGGCATTGGTTCCGATCCTCGCCGAAAGCAGCGCGCTGGCGACGGAAATTCCCTTGTGGAGGCAGATTGGTCTGGCAGTCGCGATGGTGGCAATGGTGCTCATCGGTGGGCGCTACCTGCTCCCTCGTGTTCTCGATCATCTGGCCCGTACCAACAACCGTGAGGCTTTCCTGCTGACGGCCATGGCCTCGGTGTTCATCGCCGCGATGGCCATGGAACATGCTGGCATGTCGATGGCTCTGGGGGCATTCCTGATCGGGATGATGCTCTTGACTTCACGCTACAGCATTCAGATCGAGGCCAGCATGGAACCTCACAAGGGTCTGCTGATGAGCCTGTTCTTCGTGGCCGTCGGAATGTCGGTGGACGTCGGTGCGCTGACGCAGCATCCATTCGAGTTTGCCCTGCATGTTCTCGCAATCATCACCCTCAAGGCGGTGGTGCTCTTCGTATTGTGTCGGTGCTTCGGCTCCGGCCGCAGCACCGCGTTGCGGGTCGCTTTTCTGCTCGCGCAGGGAGGTGAGTTCGGCTTTGTGCTGTTCGGTTCCGCCAAGGCCTTGGGCGTGATCGACGATTTGATATTCGTGATGGCCGTGGCGATCATTTCCGTCACCATGCTCTTCACCCCGCTGCTGGTCAAGCTCGGGAACTGGCTGGCACGACGCGTGGAGGATGCGCCGGCAGAAATTCACGACCGCTTCCGCCATGCCGCGCAAGGAAAGGAATCCGGTGCCCGGGTGGTGATCGGTGGGTATGGTCGCGTCGGCCACACGGTGGGTACCATCCTGGCCAGTAGCGGTATCTCCTGCATTGCTTTCGACACCGACGCGGTATTGGTCGCTAAATGGCACAGCGAAGGTCATCCGGTATTCTATGGTGACATCGGTGACCCGGAATTGCTCGCCACCTCGCCAATACAGGGAGTCGATCTGGTGGTCCTGACCATCGACGACCAGCACGCTGCTGTTCGTGCAGCGGCAATGATCCGCTCGCACGCGCCGGAAGTCACCATCGTCGCGCGCGCCCGTGACCTGGCAAGCTGCGAGGCCCTACTGCGAGCCGGTGTCAACAAGGCCTATCCCGAACTTCTGGAGGCCAGCCTGCGTCTGGCCGCGGAGGCCCTGGAGGCCCTCGGCACCTCCACCGACGATACCGCCCTGCTGCTGCGCGGTGTGCGCGATGCCGATTATGCACTGGTGCGTGAGAGCGAGGAGTAGCCAGCTCTCCAGAAAGGAGCAAAGCGCGCTAATATTGGCCAATCAACCTGCCCCGAGAAACTACACGCCATGTTTCCCGTGCTCCCGATCCGTTACGTCGAACCCGTCTACCGGCCACCGAGTGAAGCCGAATCGCTGATCCTGCCGTTAACCGACGGCTGCTCGTGGAATCGCTGTACCTTCTGCGAGATGTACACCGCGCCGCAGAAGCATTTTCGAGCGCGTGACGAAGCCGAAGTACTGGAGAGCATCGAGCGTACCGGCGAACGTTTTGGCAGCGCAATCCGGCGCGTTTTTCTCGCCGACGGCGACGCACTGGTGCTGCCGACGCGCCGCCTGCTCAAGGTCCTCAACGCCATCCGCAAACACCTGCCGGCTGTTCGGCGGGTATCGAGCTACTGCCTGCCGCGCAACTTGCGGAAGAAGTCGGTTGAGGAACTGGGCGAACTCGCTGCAGCCGGCCTGACAATCGCCTATGTCGGCGCCGAGTCGGGCGACGACGAGGTACTGGAACGAGTCGACAAGGGCGAGACCCATGGCTCGACTCTCGATGCGCTGAACAAACTCAGGGCGGCCGGCATCCAGCGCTCAGTGATGATTCTCAACGGCCTTGCCGGCCCGGATCTCTCACTGCGGCACGCCGACCATTCGGCACGTCTGGTCAATGCCACGCAGCCCGAGTATCTGGCGACGCTGGTCGTCAGCTTTCCGCTCGGTGAGGAGCGCTTTCGTGGTGGCTTTCCGGACTGGCGGGCACTCAGCCAGCACGAACTGTTTGTCGAAATGGAGCATTTTCTTGCCGGGCTGGAACTCGAACGGACGGTGTTTCGCAGCGACCACGCTTCGAACTGGCTGGTTCTCAAGGGAACGCTTGGCGCCGACAAGGATCGCCTGCTGCGGCAGGTGCGCGACGCCATCGCCAACCCGCAGGCCGCAGCACTGCGTCCAGCATGGGCACGAGGGCTGTAGTAGATGGCGACCGATTACCAACGCTGCGCCGAACTGATCCGGCAGGCCGACGGCCTCCTGATCACCGCCGGTGCCGGTATCGGCGTGGATTCGGGCATGCCCGATTTTCGTGGTCCGCAGGGTTTCTGGGGAGCTTATCCGGCGCTCGGACGAGCCCGCATCGCCTTTGAGGAAATCGCCAATCCAGCGGCCTTCGCATCGCAGCCTCGCCTGGCCTGGGGTTTCTACGGACATCGACTGCAGCTCTACCGTCGCACGGTTCCGCACGAAGGTTTCCAGATCCTGCGCCGGATCGGTGAGTGCCTGCCGCATGGCGCCCACGTATTTACCAGCAACGTCGACGGACAGTTCCAGAAAGCCGGTTTTGCTGAAGATCGCGTCAGCGAATGCCACGGATCGATCCACCACCTGCAGTGCCTCGACGGCTGCCATGACGGCATCTGGCCGGCAAGGGAGTTCGACCCCGAAATTGACGAAGAGCAGTGTCTGCTGATTTCAGAATTTCCGCGCTGCCCGCGCTGCCGGGGAATTGCCCGGCCAAACATTCTGATGTTCGGTGACTGGGGATGGCGCAGCGAACGTAGCGACGTTCAGGAAGCAGGTCTGCGCGCCTGGCTTCGACAGGTCGGGCATCCGTTGGTCATCGAGATTGGCGCCGGCACCCGCATCCCGACCGCACGCCGAATGAGCGAGCGGGTCAAAGGCCAGTTGATCCGTATCAATCCGACCGAGCCGCAGCTACCGGACGGCAAAGGCGTGTCGATTGCCGCTGGTGGCCTGGCAGCGCTACGTGCGATTGCTGCTGCCTGTCTGCTCTAACGGTGGTCGGTCATCATCAGTAGCCGGCCTGCACCGCGATACTCAGCCAGAACGCCTTGTCCCCCAGCAGGCCAATGTCGGGAGAGATCGACGGCAGCAGATACCAGACCTTGTCATTGGCGGTGGCCACGTAGGCGTTGGAGCCGGCGTAGTAGCGGAAGGTATAGCCAGATGCCACGCCGGCCTGGCCGTGCGAAGGCGAAAGATACTGCGGATACGCTGCCTCGAGATAGTTGAAGATGCGATCCGAATCGCTCTGAGCAAAGAGGGGTGGGAACTCAGTCACATCGGTCAGGTGAAGCACATGCTCGCGCAGGATGGTGCTGCCGCTGAAGTTGACCACCGGCAGATTGGTAAAAGCGCCACCGGCATTGACCGTGCCCAGTGCCGCTATCCTGTCCACAACGGCCATGCCTGGCGTGGTCACCCGGCCAAACACCGTGAAACCGCCATTCTGGGTGTCCAGGTTGGCCGCGTTGTTGACCAGATTGAAGAAAAACTCGCTGGTGGCACTGTTAGGGTCACCACCGAGCTTGGCCATCGCCACCGTGCCGCGCACATTTGAGCGTGCGACGCTGAATTCGTTGACCACCGGAGGAAAGGTGGTGATGTGGCCGGCATAGCCGCTGGCGGGCCACGCATACCCGCCCAACTGCACGACGAAACCGGGTATGCTGCGGTGGATGAAGTTGTCCGTGTAGGCGCCGCTGCGTACATAGCTGAGGAAGTTGGCCACCGTCTTCGGTGCAGCGGTGTCGTAGAGTTGGATGTCGATCGCGCCCTGCGTGGTGTGCAATCGGACCATCGTGGATTGAGCCCACACAGTGGTCGCCAGGGCAAGGCTGACGATGGCCAACAGGCCTGGACGCAGCAGACGCAGAATGGTGTTCATGGGCAATCATTGACCGGGTAGCTGGAAACGCGAATTATCCTGTCACCCGCCAGGAAACTCAACCTCAACTCAGTGGATCGGTTCTGCCAGGGAGTTCTGCCCCAATCTCATACCGCAAAGACATGCCAGGTTCGGAGTGTCCGGTTTTTTTCGAGCGGCGCGAACAGGCGATCGATGTTAGGAGGTGTGCCCGGATTGGCACGCGCGTATTTGACATGCAAGGTCCTGATCAGCTTCCTTATTGAGCGCTTTTACACCACTTTCCGAGAAGCTACCCGGTTCTACCCGGAAAGTGCAGAAGATGCATAGGGAGCGTTAACAACCGGATAGGCCGGAGCACAGCCGATCCCCATGCTACACTCTCGCGCCATGACGCCAAGGAGTGTGCCAAGCACGTTTCAGAGGAAGGCTCTACTGCCAATGGGTATATTCATTCGGAGACTATATTTCGTCGCAACCTGTCACAGCACACCCGCCACTGCTACCTTGCGCAGCGCCTGTGGATGAACCCGTGAAAACCATCCCTGCATGAACGATATACCCATTCCCGAATACATCACCTCTGTTACCGAGGTGACCTGGGGCATCGTGCTGGTCGCCGCGACCATGGCCGTGCATGGGTTCGGCATGATCCTGACGATCGATATAAGCCGTACCCTAGAGCACAGGGCGAATGGCACGCATTCCTTCCTTTGGGGGCTCGGCAACATCATTCTTGCAAGCTGGCTGATCATGCTGGTGCATCTGCTCGAGATCGCCGTCTGGGCAGCTTTCTTCGTCATCACAGGGTCCATTCCCAAGTTTGGCACGTCGTTCTATTTCGCGCTCCTGGAATACACTACTCTGGGCAGCAGCATCAGTTTGTCTGACGAATGGAATTTGCTTGAAGGCATGATCGCCATTGCCGGCTTGATGACTTTTGCCTGGTCCACCGGTGTCCTGTTCACCATCGTGCAAAGTTTTCAGAATCGCCAACTCGAACTCATCGAGGCTCGGCGCGAGAGGCGACAGGAGATTCTGGCGTCGTCTGCACATCGTCGATCAGGAGAAACGGGCGGGCAGAACACGCCTGGCTTCGATCGGCTGCCGAGCGCCATACAGCGACTTCGGCAAGCCGATCTCGTCGGCGTGCGTTTCGCCTCGCACATCTTTATCGCGAGTGGCACGCTTTGGTTGTTGCTGCAGATGGGTATCGGGACCAATCCGATCTGGGCAATCAGCGCGATGATCGCCGTGAGCGATCCGAACATGCACGAGGCGATGGCCACTTTCCGTGGACGGATTTTCAATACCTTGCTTGGCTGTACCGTCGGCTTGCTGTTCCTGGTCATCGGCAGTTCGAGCCAGTGGAAGCTGCCGCTGGCCATGGCGGTGACAGTCCTGCTCTCGACCTACGTCGTTCGCGTACCGGCGATGTGGCGTCAGGCACCGATCACTGCTGCGCTGGTGATTGCCTCGGGGCTGATGCATCATTCCAAGGAAGTCGGCATAGAAGACGGCTTGATGCGCGTGATCGAGGTCCTGCTCGGTTGCATTGTTGGCCTGTTTTTCACTTGGCTGATGTCGAGAATCTGGCCGGTGCGCGTTGCCGGCAAGGCAAGCGGTGCGTCAGCACCATGATGCTTCATCAAGTTACCCGCGATCGGGGGTTTAGTAACGTTTTTTTACAATAAAGGGACCAAGCGAAATGGCGAACCAGGAAAACGGCACGATGCAGAAATCTGACGAAGGCATGGGTGACAAGCGGTTTCTCCAGCTCAAACAGGGCAAGTACTCGGACGGTCATCCGCTCGACGAGGTGCAGTATCTCGAGTGCAAGCTGATCCTGAAACCCGATCGTTTCGTCTCTGCAAAAATATTCTTCGAGTACGGAGAACTCGCGCGTCAGACAGCGAAAGAGTTCGGGATTGGTTTTTCAAACAAGGGGGTGACCCTAAAGCCACAGGTGCGGGAGGTCGAGTTTTTTGACACTGCCGACTTCCGCCTTTATAACAATGCGTTCATCCTGCGGCAGCGCGTCACCTACGAAGACGGTTTTCCCGCAGGGGAACCGGAGATCGTCTTCAAATTCCGCCATCCGGATATGCAGACGGCCGCGGACCTGGACGTGCGGCCGCAGATTGCCGGCCACTATCGGATCAAGTTCAAAGCAGAGGCGCTTCCGTTGAAAGATCAGGTCGGGTCGTATCGCCTGCTGTTCTCACACAACGCGCAATTCCCCCTGAGCCAGGAACCTGAAAGCGCACACGCTTTCCTGAGCGGTCTGGCGCGGATGTTCCCGGCTTTGGACTCCCTGAAGCTTGCAGGCGACGACCAGTTGGCGCTGGTCAACGGCGCGATCGTCGAGGAGATCCTGCAGGACCTCGGAACCTTCGATTTTGGCCACGGGGTTACCGCCGACGCCAATATTGCGATCTGGCGCGAGCGCGGTACGCACAAGCCGCTCTGCGGTGAGTTCGCATTTCAGGCCAAGTTCACTCGCCAGGACGAACTGCACGAGAAGGCCATGCAACGCTGCCGTCAGTTTTTCATTGCACTGCAAACGACCGGTCGCGACTGGCTGTCCCTGGGAACAACCAAGACCGGGCTGGTGTACCGGATGAACGGCAATCCGCCGCAGGCTCACGAGTAACACAGCCCATCCAGGAAAGTGAGGGTAATCTGGGGTTCCGCGACTGCTGCGACCGTACGCATTGAGCCGCACGCAAGGCGGGCCTTTCGAAGGGCCCTCGCCGGTTTCACGACAGTTCTTGGGTTGATGGATCGGCCGCTTTCGCCGGGCTCTGCGATCAGGATTGAATGTCAACGGACCTAGAACTCCATCGCATCGGCGAAGGCCAGCGCCTGTATCTGGGCGCGATTGAAATCTGTGGCGGTCAGTCCAAGCATGGCTGCTTGCTCTGCGATCACCTCGCCATCATTGCCCTCGCTGGCCAACGCCAGATCGAGAAAAGGCTGATAGCGACCGCCTCTGCCGAGCAGGGCATCACAGATCGGTTCAGGCAGGCGCATTGCTTCGAGCACATGCTCCATGCCGACGCCGAGCAAGGCGTCGAGCAAAGAGAAAGCGCCGGTGATGAAGAGATTGTCGTACTCCGACTTGTCGACCAGACCACTGGCGAGCAACTCCATCAGGCGCGCTCTGAGCAGGGCGGTATACATCAGCGCGGGCGCCATCGGGTCCTTGCTTGCTGTCGATAACAGCAGGGACAACCAGCGGTTGAGCTTGTCGTAGCCGAGCATGCTGACGGCGTGCCGGAACGACTGGATTTCACAGGACAGGCCGAAACCGGCTGAATTGATGTAGCGCAGCAATTTGTACGAAATTGCGACATCGAGCTTGAGCGCGTCTTCGATTTCCCGAATGTCGGCATTCTTGCGAACCAGGTTGAGCACCCGTACGATGTTCGCCTGCCCGGCACTGAGCTTCTTTGCCGATACACCGCTTGGCGAGGTGAAAAACCAGCCGGCAGCGGCAGTCATTCCCGCATCGATGCAAGCCCGGAAATCCTCGGGGGTATCGACATTGAAAGCAATGCCAATACCGAGCGAGCGTGTCCGGGCAGCGAGCAGCTTGAGTTGGGATGGCGTGAAGCGGTGTGCGTCGAAACCGATAAAGCGGTATGGCAGACCGATCGTCAAGGCCTGCGCCGCTTGCGGATCAAAATGCAAGCATACCGTCGGCTGCCAGGTCTCCAGCGCGGCAATCAGGTCCGGTCCATGCGGGCTGAGCAGGGTTGCAGCAGAGAATTCGAGGGTCGCGTTTTCCGGGGTCGTCCAGTCGAGCAGGCTGGCATCACAGCTGCTGCCGCAACTGATGAACACCGGCTTTCCTCCCGGTGGCCAGACCTCGGCTAGCGCGCTGAGGGCACTCACTGCGTCCTGCATGCTGCCGCCATTGCCCAGATGCAGTGTCAGACGGGTGGCGATGATTCGGCTCTGGCGATTGACCAGCGCTTGGCGGGACATGAACACTTCATTCATCTGAGGCAACCCTGGTGTCGGAAGGATGGCTCGTAGGCAGCACACGATTCGCCCTCATTGCCGCCAGCGTATCGGCAGCAAAGTCGAAGGAGTCAGCAAAGAACTCCTCTGCCGGCAACTGGCAATTGGTCAGAAAATCTTGCCTGGCGGCGGTCACCATATCCGGTGAACCACAGACATAGGCCTGGTAGTCAGCAAGCCAGGGGTGATCGGCCATGGCCACTGCATGCACCAGACCACGTCGACCCGGCCAGTGTTCTGCGGACGGCGAGTCGGACAGGACCGGCGTGAAATGAATATGGGGATGCTGCACAGACCACTGTTCGGCAAGGGCCAGAAGGTAAAGGTCGGCGCGACAGCGCCCCCCCCAATAGACGTGCATGGGCCTGGTGCATGCTTCCGCGATGGCATGTTCGACAATCGCCTTGATCGGTGCAAAGCCGGTGCCGCCGGCAACCAGCAGCATCGGTTTCCGGGAGTCCTCGCGCATGAAGAAGCTGCCGTGTGGCCCGCGCAGGCGTAGCAGGTCTCGTTCCTTCATGGCTTCGAAGACGTGTCTGGTGAACTGGCCGCCTGGTACCTGCCGAACATGCAGTTGAAGAAAGTCGTCCGCATGCGGTGCGTTGGCCAGCGAGAACGAGCGGTGCCGGCCTTCCTTGAGTAGAATGTCCACGTATTGGCCGGCGAGAAACTGCAGGCGCTCACTGGCGGGCAGTTTGAGGTCGATGATGATCACGTCCGGGGCGGCGCGCGTGAGCTTGTGCACACGTGCCGGCAAGGTTCTGATCGGAATATCCTCAGTCGAGCGGATTTCCCGGCTCTCCAGGCACAGGTCGCTTCTCGCCATGGCGCAGCAAAAGAGGGCAAAGCCGGCCTGGCGGTCGGCCTCACTGAGCACCTCGAGCTGGGCTTTGCCGTGCGCCAGTTCGCCGCTCAGGACTTTCCCCCGGCAGGTGCCACAAACCCCATCCCGGCAGCCGTACGGAAGACTCAATCCCTGACGCAGTGCGGCGTCGAGAATTGTCTCGTCAGGCTCGGCGTGAAAGGTGTGCCGGCTTGGCTGAACACTGACCTGAAAACCCATTGACTCTCCACGGATGCCTGAATCCGGTAAAATTGCGCGGTGCAAAAACTCTTGATCGTCGGTTGCGGTGACATTGCCAGCCGCTTGCTTCCTCGCCTGCTGGGCCATTATCGCGTTTTCGCGCTGTTACGCGACCCTGGGCAGTGCGCCTTCTGGCGCGCAAGGGGTGCCCGACCCATCCTGGCGGACCTCGATCAGCCCGCCAGTCTGCAACGCATTGCCGGTCTCGCTGACGTCATCGTTCATCTGGCCCCGCCGCCGAACACCGATCGACGAAGCCCTTTCAGCGGACAGCGCGATACCCGTACCAGCGCATTGCTTGCTGCGTTGGCCCGCGGCAGGAGTCTACCACAGCGCATCGTGTATATAAGCACTAGTGGTGTCTATGGCGATTGCCGGGGGGAACGGATTGACGAGACGCGCAGCCTGCGGCCGAAGACGGCACGCGCCTGCCGCCGTGTTGACGCCGAGCGCCAGTTACGCGCTTTTGGCCAGCGCGGCGTCGTTGTCAGCATCCTGCGTGTTCCTGGCATCTATGCTGCGGATCGCCTGCCGATCGAGCGTTTGCAAAAAAGGACGCCGGCGCTGTGCACGACCGACGATGTCTATACCAACCACATCCATGCCGAGGATCTGGTGATGCTGACCTGTGCCGCGCTGCGTTATGGGCGCAGCAACCGCACCTACAATGCGAGCGACGATTCGGAAATCAGAATGGGCGAGTATTTCGATCTCATTGCCGATCGTTTCGATCTGCCGCGAGTGCCGCGTCTTTCGCGTCACGACGCCGAGCAGCAACTGTCGCCCCTGCAGTTGTCTTTCATGAGCGAATCGCGCCGTCTGAGCAACCAGCGGATCAAGAAGGAACTGCACGTCAGGCTGCGCTATAGCAGGGTCGAGGACGGTGTCGCTGCGGCTCGTGCGGAAAGGAAGCACCGATGCTGATCGTCAAGGTATTGCATCTCTGGATGGTGGTCAGCTGGTTTGCTGGCCTGTTCTACCTGCCACGGATTTTTGTCAATCTGGCGATGGTGGCCTCGAGCAGTGTTGCCGAGCGTGACCGCCTGCTGCTGATGGCCGGCAAGCTCTACCGTTTCATGACTCCGATCGCCGCTCTGGCGGTTGCCCTGGGCCTCTGGCTATGGTTTGGTTTCGGTTTCTCGGGTGGCTGGTTGCACGTCAAGACGGCTTTGGTGGTGGCGTTGCTGGCCTATCACGCGTATTGCAATCGGCTTTTACGCGACTTTCGGGCCGGTCGCAACCGCCACGGCCACGTTTGGTACCGTTGGTTCAATGAACTGCCGGTCCTGGTGCTACTGGCGGTGACCTACTTGGCCGTGGTCAAGCCATTCTAGTACGTACGCCTGTCGGGAGACAATCAATCGTGGAAACGTTTTTTGCAAGCTGCCCGCGCGGCTTGGAGCAACTGCTGCTTGAAGACCTTAGGGTGGCGGGTGCACGCGATCTCAAATCAATCTTCGGTGGCGTGCATTTCCTGGCCGACTGGCCGGTATGCTACCGTGCAAATCTGTACTCACGGATTGCCACGCGCATCCTCTGGCGAGTAGCGCTGGCGTCTTATCGCAACGAAGAGGACATCTATCGCCTGGCGCTTGACACTCCCTGGCCGAAGTGGTTCGTTTCCGAGCAGACCTTTCGGGTGGACGTCAACGCCGTCAAGAGCCCGTTGAAAAGCCTCGAATTCGTAACCCTGCGAATCAAGGACGCGATCTGCGATCGTTTTCGCCGCGAAACCGGCAAGCGCCCGAGTGTCGATACGCGTCAGCCGGACCTGCGGGTACACGGGTTCATCAGCAAGGACGAATGCATTCTCTACCTCGATACCTCGGGCGCGCCACTCTACCAGCGCGGATTGCGCCAGAAGACGGTCGATGCACCGATCAAGGAAAACCTTGCTGCCGGAATTCTGCGTCTCAGCGGCTGGCAGCCGGGCGTCGCTCTGCTCGATCCGATGTGTGGCAGTGGCACCTTTTTGCTCGAAGCAGCGCAAATCGCTCTCGGTGTGGCGCCTGGTGCGAGGCGTCCCTTTGCCTTCGAGCAGCTACGCCATTTTGATCTGGCGGTCTGGCAGCGGCTGCTCGAGGCCGCGCGTGCCGGGGAGGCGGCGGCTACCGATGCGGGAATTTTTGGCAGCGATCTCTCGCCGGCTGCCGTTCGCGCCGCGCTGGCCAATCTCGACCGCGCCGGGTTGCTGCCGCTGGTTACCTTAAGCACCGGCGACCTGCTTGAAATCAAGGCTCCAGCCGAGCACGGCGTGATGGTCAGCAATCCGCCTTACGCCGAACGAGTCTTTGACCGTGACCAGTTGGCTCAGTTTTACCCCTTGCTCGGCAGTGCGCTGAAGCGCCGCTTCGCTGGCTGGAACTGCTATCTGATCAGCGCCGACACCCGTCTGCCGAAAATGGTCCGTCTGACTCCCAGCAAGAAGACACCTCTGTTCAACGGGGCGCTGGAATGTCGTCTTTATGAATTCCGGATGGTGGCGGGCAGCAACCGTGGCAACACGGCGAATTCTTCGATTCTTGACAGTTCGTGCAGTTGACGCCGAACAGGCCGGCGCCTAAGATCGCAAAGTTTTTGTGCCAAGGTGCTGTGTGGTGAGAATGGAGCAGCTATACAACCTGATCAGGTCTGATCTGGAAGCGGTTGACGCGGTGATCCGCCAGCGACTCCATTCTGACGTGGTACTGGTTCGGCAGGTCGCCGAGTACATCGTTCAGAGCGGCGGCAAGAGACTGCGTCCGGCACTGGTGTTGCTTTCGGCCGGTGCGCTGGGTTATCACGGTACGCATCATCACGAACTTTCCGCGGTGATCGAGTTCATCCATACGGCCACCCTGCTGCATGACGATGTGGTCGACGCTTCCGATCTGCGGCGCGGCCGTGAAACCGCCAACGCGATGTTTGGTAACTCGGCCAGCGTGCTGGTGGGTGACTTCCTGTATTCGCGAGCATTCCAGATGATGGTTGCAGTCAACGACATGCGCATCATGCGGGTGTTGTCCGATGCAACCAACCTCATTGCTGAGGGCGAAGTGCTGCAATTGATGAACTGCCACGATGCCAACGTCGATGAGGCGAGCTACCTGCAAGTCATCCGCTACAAGACAGCGAAATTGTTCGAGGCGGCGACGCAACTGGGTGCGATCATCGGCGGCGCCACGGTCGCCATAGAGCAGGCAATGGCGACCTACGGCATCCATCTGGGGACGGCATTTCAGTTGATTGACGACGTGCTTGACTATTCGGGCGATGAACTGGAGACTGGCAAGCATCTCGGTGACGACCTGGCTGAAGGTAAGCCAACGCTTCCACTGATTTTCGTGCTTCAGAACGGGACCGCGGAACAGGCGGCTTGCGTACGGCAGGCGATCGAGGGTGGCGGGCGCGACGCCCTACCCGAAGTGTTGGCGGCAATTCGCGCAACGGGGGCACTTGAATACGCGAAACAGAAGGCCAAGGCAGAGTCAGAGCGCGCTGCGCTTGCGCTCAAGCGGCTCCCCCCTTCTCAATACAAGGATTCCTTGCTAGAATTATGCCTCTTCGCAGTCGCTAGAAGCTATTAGCACTGTCGTCGCATCGGTCGGGGCGTAGCTCAGCCTGGTAGAGTACTGCGTTCGGGACGCAGGAGTCGGAGGTTCGAATCCTCTCGCCCCGACCAACCGTTGCCTGTTGGTCTTTCCCCAACCGTGCACCAACGCCCCCCTATCTGTCTCCTGCATCTTTCCCTGGAGATTGCCAAAATCCGGTCAGTGCTTAGCACCTATCAGTTTAAGTTGGCACCCAAAACGGAGGCAGCGGCAATCCATTTTCGACGAGTCGGTAGAGCTTTCTCAGACCACGGGTGAACCACGAGAGACGGCTGCGGAGCATTTTCCGGACGTTCCAGTGATCATCCGAGGTCTGCTCCTGTGCTTTCTTTTCCAAGGGGGTGGGGAGCTCCAGTGGATCGTTCCAGCCGACGCGGACACACCAGTGCAAGGCCAGGGCCATGATCAGGATCATTTGATCGAGGCGTTTCGCCTGTTCCAGGTGGCTTTCGGCCCACTCGAAGCCGCGCGATTTGAGGTCGGAGAACATCGGTTCAATACCCCAGCGCAACCCGTAGTCAAGGACGCGCGCCCGCGTAGGAGGACAATCCATGGCGATGATCCAGGGTTCTGGGTGGCCAGGCTCCTGCAAAATGCCAATGGCGGTCGGTACGCCTTCCGCAAACAGCGTGACTTGAGGCAGGTAGCGTTCGCGGCACCCTGCGGCCAATTCGCCTGTGGTGGTCAGTTCGCCTTGGCCGGTATCCACGGAAAAATGGCTCTTGAGCCGAATTCGATATGGCCATTTCACCCTCCGCACATACCGCAGCAACTCTACCGTGCCGTAAAACCGGTCGGCCGACAGCAATACCGGCGTGCCCGTCGGGAGCCACTCCCGAATTTTATCAAGGAGCTGTCGCTGCGGTTCAAACCCCAGGTTCGCAGCGCCTTCTTCCACCCACCACGCCAGCGGCAACGCCCGCTCTCCTATCCGCACACTGACCATGATAATCGCAAATCGATCGGAGAGATCCGTTTGATCCATCGCGATTACCGCCGTTTGCCCGCCGCTACTGGCCATCCGCAGAGCATCCCGAGCAAAGGGCTCCAGTTCCCTATCGCTGCGCAACTGCCCGGTCGATAGCAGTCGTCGTAACCACTGTGGTCGCATATCCTCGCGCTCTACTTCCAGGGGCAACTTCGTCGCCAGAATTGCGGTATGGGGTGTCCGCGCCTCAATCATTGCCGCCACGGCCAATAGCAACTTCTTGAGTACCGTCTTCCGTAACCATGGCATCATCATCTCCATTCCTCTACGGATCTCATTCGCTAAAATCTGCACCGACCCCCTATTCGACGCCTCCTCAGCCTGTGTGTGATCAACAAGGCAGGAGACATCTCTGAAACTGATAGGTGCTAAGGCTGTCAGTGATACGCTCTGCCCGCGGCCGTTCCGTTCTGCTATGCTTGAGCGCTCTGCAGGACTTCTCTGGCAATGACGAAATTTCTACTGCTAATCGGGCTGGTGTGGCTTGTCTGGTGGGTTTGGCGAAAGTCGTGGACGGCACACCGAGGTACTCGAAAACCTGTCGAGAAACTCGAACCCGAGCGCATGGTTCAGTGTGCTCACTGTGGAGTCAATCAGCCCGTCAGCGAGAGCGTTCTGGCCAATGGCCGTTACTATTGCTGCGCTGCCCACCTTCGTGAAGCCCAGTCCGACGGCGCCTGAACAGCCATGTTGAGTACGCCGGAAGTCGGCGCCGAGTGCTTTTCCGAGACGCACTGGAAATCGCTCCGCTATTTCAACCTCTATCGCTTCGCGGTGGCCTCGCTGCTTTTCTTTTCCGCGTTGCTGTACCCGTCCGCCCTGCTTGTGCTGACACCGCAACAGGGCTTGCTGCACCTGCTGCTGGCCAGTGCCTACCTGGTGAGCACTGCACTGACGGTGATCCTGGCGTATCGCCATCGCCAGCATGCCAGCATGCAGCTTACTGCTAGCGTCATGGTTGATGTGGTGGTGGTGACGTGGCTGATTCACGTCGGCGGCGGGCTGGGTAGCGGACTCGGATCCATGTTGCTGGTGACACTGGCCGGTGCCGGTTTGGTCGGGCAGGGACGCCTAGTATTATTCTATGCGGCGATGGCCACACTGGCCGTTCTCTTTGAACAGTCTTACCGGGCAACACTGCATAATGACTTCGATGCTGCCGGATTCTTCCACACCGGGATCTTCTGTGCCGGGTTCTTTGCGGTCGCTGTATCGGCCCGCCTGCTGGCCCGTCGGGTGATTACCAACGAGGTACTAGCAAGACAGCGTGGCGTTGACCTGAACAACCAGACGGTGATCAGCCAGCGTGTGATCGAAGAGATGCAGGATGGCGTGCTGGTCCTCAGCCGCACTGGCCAGGTCAGGCAAAGCAACCCTCGCGCCAGGCAACTGCTGGCATTGCATGGCGGCAGTGAGGTCAGCGAGTGTTCGACTGAACTGATGCAGGGTTTCGTTGACTGGTGTCGGGACCCTGGTGATGAGGATGCGTTGGTCAGCGTGCCAGCCAGTGGCATGCAATTGCGAGCGCGCTTCGTTGGCACTGCGAGCACTGAAAACGATGTGCTCGTTTTTCTCGAGGATATCGGCCGTTTGCAGGAACAGGCACGGCAGATCAAACTGGCTGCTCTCGGGCGGCTGACTGCTAACATCGCGCACGAGATTCGCAATCCGCTCTCGGCGATCAGTCATGCCGGCGAGTTACTCCGTGAAGAGCGGCGTGGAGAGTTGTATGAGCGCCTGTTGCGCATCGTTCTCGACAATACTCAGCGTCTGGAGCGTATCGTCAACGATATTCTCGAACTTGGCCGCCGCGACCGCAGCTATCGTGAACGGATCGACCTGCGCGAGGTTCTGCCTTCGTTCATCGAGGAATATCGGGTCAAGGAAAACTTGCCGGCAGAGGTGGTCGGTCTTGAGATATCAGGAGTCGCCACCCTTTGTTTCGATCGTTCGCATTTTCATCGGGTATTGTGGAATCTGATGGGCAATGCATTGCGGCATTCACAGCGTGCTGCGAATAGTATTTGCCTGCTGGTTTGTGATGCCCCCGCCGATGGTCAATTGGAACTCCATGTCATTGACGATGGGCAGGGCGTTGACGATACTTGTCGTGAACAGATCTTTGAACCGTTCTTTACCACGCATCATCGCGGTACCGGTCTGGGTCTTTACATCGCGCGTGAGTTGTGTGAAGCAAATGGGGCGCAACTTGAACTCCAGAAATCGGGGCCAGGTGCCGATTTCTGTCTCTTGGGGAGATCGGTTGGGTGTTAGCTGGCAAAACTGAACGGCGTCCGCGTGGCGAGTTGGCGAGAGTGCTGGTGGTCGACGATGAAGCGGATATTCGTGAGCTTCTCGATCTGACGCTGGCGCGCATGGGGCTCTCGGCAGACTGTGCGGGGAGTGTGACGGAGGCACGTGTATTGCTTGGGCAGCAGCGCTATCAACTCTGTCTGACCGACATGCGTCTCCCTGACGGCGAGGGCCTGGAGATCGTTCGGTTGATCGGTGAGCGCTACGGCGAGACCCCCGTCGCAGTGATCACGGCTTTCGGCAGTACCCAGAACGCGGTGGCCGCGCTCAAGGCAGGTGCCTTTGACTATCTGGCCAAACCGGTAGCGCTGGAGCAATTGCGCAGCTTGATCAAATCAGCGCTCAGTTTGCCGCGTCGTCGGGCTGGTGTGCTCGGGGAAGAACCGGTGGACCTGGCCGCCCAACTGATCGGACCCTCGGCGGCGATCGAACATGTCCGTGATATGATTAACAAATTGGCCCGCACTCAGGCACCGGTCTATATCTCCGGGGAGTCGGGGACCGGCAAGGAGCTGGCTGCGCGCCTGATACACGATCAGAGTGCCCGTCGTGCCTCTCCCTTCGTACCAGTGAATTGTGGAGCGATTCCCGAGCATCTGATGGAGAGCGAATTCTTCGGTTATCGCAAGGGCGCATTCACTGGTGCGGACAGCGATCGCGAGGGATTTTTCCAGGCTGCTCATGGGGGAACGCTGTTTCTCGACGAATTGGCTGATTTGCCGCTGCCGATGCAGGTCAAACTGTTGCGGGCCATTCAGGAAAAAAAGATACGCAAGGTGGGCAGCACAGTTGAAGAAGCGGTCGATGTGCGCATCATTTCGGCGACTCACCGTTTGCTCAGTGACTGTGTCGATGCCGGAACCTTCCGCCAGGATCTGTATTACCGGGTGAACGTCATCGAACTCAAAATGCCGCCTTTGCGCGAACGCGAAGAGGATATCGAGCCCCTGGTCGAGGCATTACTGGTACGCATCTGCGGAGCACATCCGCCACAACTGGAAGCGCAAGCCCTGGCGGCCCTGCAAGCGTATAGTTTTCCAGGTAATGTGCGAGAACTCGAAAACATCCTCGAGCGGGCCACCGCACTGTGTAACAACGCTACGGTGAATCTCGACGATCTGCAGTTGGCACCGGAAAAGGCGGCCAGTGGCAGCGTGGGCCGCGAAGATGAAACGCTCGACGACTACATCAACCGTGTCGAGAGGCAAGCGATTCTCGATGCCCTGGCCAAGACGGCGTTCAACCGTACCGCAGCGGCCAGACTGCTCGGGGTGACTTTCCGTTCATTGCGCTACCGCATCGAGCGGCTCGGTATCGAGGAGTGAGTTCCCTGTGCTGGGCGACAGGCCCGGAAATCAGGCCTGACGGCTGGCTTGAGGGCGTGCGGCACATCGAATCGCCCAATTGTGATGAACGTCCGCTGGGCGAGGCCGTTTCGCTGATTGTTGTCCATGCCATCAGCCTGCCACCGGCACAGTTCGGTGGTGAGGGTATCGTGCACTTGTTCACCAATCAGCTCGACGCCGCCGCCCATTCCTACTTCGCGCAGATCAGCCATTTGCGCGTCTCGGCGCATTTTCTCATTCGTCGCGATGGCGATCTGATCCAGTTTGTTTCCTGCCGGCAGCGTGCTTGGCATGCCGGCCTCTCCTCCTGGCAGGGGCGACCGCGGTGCAATGATTTTTCCTTGGGGATTGAGCTGGAAGGCTGTGACGAGCTGCCATTCGAGGATGTACAGTACTTGCGTCTACTGCAACTGCTGCGGCTGTTGTGTGTTCATTACCCGATTGCAGCGGTTGCCGGGCACAGCGACATCTCGCCAGGCCGCAAGACCGACCCCGGCCCCTGCTTCGACTGGCAGCGTCTGGCAGCCATCGGCGATCTTCCCGGGGTCTTGCGCTGAGCGTCAGGGCGCGTCGAGCGAGAAAACCGGTCAAAGCCAGACCGGGGAAAGGTCAACTCACGACGCTCAACCCAAAAAGCGGCGAATTCTGTCGACCGCCTCGGCGAGACGTTCGAGTGTGGTCGTGTACGCAAAGCGCATATGCTGGTTCGGTGCATGCGTGCCGAAGTCGAGGCCAGGGGTCGTCGCGACACCGGCCGACTCGATCAGGTCACGCGCGAAACGCTCGCTGTTGCTGGTCAGGGCGCTGCAGTCGACGTAGAGATAGAAGGCACCCTGCGGCCTGGCCGTGAGCTGGAAACCGAGGTCTGCGAGCGCCGGCGCCAGGAAGTCGCGCCGCCGCCGAAACTCTGCGCGCCGTGCTTCGAGGATGTTGATCGTCGTCGGCGCGAAGGCCGCGAGCGCGGCATGCTGTGCCGGCATCGATGGCGAGATGTAGAGATTCTGTGCGAGCTTTTCGATGTCGCGGACGAAACGTTCGGGGACGACCAGCCAACCGAGTCGCCAGCCGGTCATGTTGAAATACTTGGAGAAGCTCTGCACGATAAAAATGTCGTCGCCGAATTGCAGCGCGGTTTGAGCGTCGCCCTCATAGGTGAGGCCGTGATAGATCTCATCGACAATCAGTTGTCCCTGGTGTTGGCGAACGAATTCAGCGATCGCTGCCAGTTGTTCGCCGCTCAGCATGGTGCCGGTGGGGTTGGCCGGCGAAGCGAGCAGTACCCCGGCTGAGCGTTCATTCCAGTGCGCTTCGAAATCTGCCGGGGTGGGTTGAAAGTTGCTCGCCGGGCCGACCGGGATGCCGATCGGAACACCTTCAAAACTCCGGATGAAGTGACGGTTGCACGGATAACCAGGATCGCTGAGCAGCCATTCACTGCCCACTTCAACTAGACAGGCGAGGGTCAGCAGCAGGGCAGCAGAGGCCCCCGCAGTGACCGCTATGCGGGCAGCGGGGATGCTGATCCCATAACGTGTCTGGTAAAAGTCGGCGATGGCATGGCGCAATTCGGGCAGGCCAAGTGCGGGCGTATAGAACACACGACCGCTCGTAAGACTTGTCTGGACCGCGGCGATGACCGGTTCCGGTGTTGGGAAGTCGGGTTCACCGACTTCCATGTGGATGATGTCGCGACCTTCGGCTTCAAGTGCCCTGGCTCGCGCCATCAACTCCAGGACATGGAAGGGGGCGATGTTGGCGAGGCGGCTGGCGGGAAAGGTCGGCATGGTTGGAATCGGTTTGGTGAAAGCCAGCAGTTTAACCACAAGGCAGGAAGCTGGCCAAAAAAAGCCGCCCGGAGGCGGCCTCTGGTTGTTCTCTGATGCTCAGACTGCCTGGAATGCCTTCTCGAACTTGTCGCGGATGTCTACGAGTTGGGCAGGCATCTTGTCGCCCATCTTCGCGAACCAGTCCTTGACACCCTCGAGTTCGCTCAACCAGGCCTCTTTGTCAAGGCTGGTGACCCCGGCGAATTCTTCCCTGGAGAATTCAACGCCGGCCCAGTCGATGTCCTCGTAATTAGGCATCGAGCCGAGGATGGTTTCCCTGGCGGCAGCCTTGCCTTCGCAGCGTTCGATGATCCACTTGAGGACGCGTGCGTTATCCCCGAAGCCTGGCCAGGCAAACTGGCCCTTTTCGTTCATCCGGAACCAGTTGACCATGAAGATCGGCACGGGTGTGTCGGCTGCGCTGCCCATCTTCAGCCAGTGGCTGTAGTAGTCGGCCATGTGGTAGCCGCAGAACGGCAGCATGGCAAACGGATCGCGACGAACGACGCCCTGCTGACCGAAGGCGGCTGCAGTCGTTTCAGAACCGAGCGTGGCGGCGGCGTAGACGCCGTGCTCCCAGTCCAGCGTCTGGCAGACCAGTGGCACCGTCGAGGCGCGCCGGCCACCGAACAGGAAAGCCGAAATGGGCACCCCTTCGGTGCTTTCCCATTTCTCGTCGATACACGGGCACTGTGACGCAGGGGCAGTGAAACGGGAGTTCGGGTGTGCGGCCTTGGTGCCCTTCTCCTTGGCAATCTCCGGCGTCCAGTCGTTGCCCTGCCAATCGATGGCGTGCGCCGGTGCCGGGCCCATGCCTTCCCACCAGACGTCGCCGTCGTCGGTCAGCGCGACGTTGGTGAAGATGGTGTTTTCGGCGAGCGAAGCCATGGCATTGAAGTTGGTCTTGTCGTTGGTACCTGGCGCCACACCGAAGAATCCGGCTTCTGGGTTGATGGCGTACAGGCGGGTTTTTCCATCCTTGCCGACACGTGGCTTGATCCAGGCAATGTCATCACCGATGGTGGTGATCTTCCAGCCGCCGAGACTCTTGGGTGGGACCAGCATGGCGAAGTTGGTCTTGCCGCAGGCTGACGGAAAAGCGGCGGCGACGTAGTGCTTGTTGCCGCTGGGCGATTCCACGCCGAGGATCAGCATGTGCTCTGCCATCCAGCCGTCGTCACGGGCCATGTTCGACGCGATGCGCAGAGCCAGGCACTTCTTGCCGAGGAGTGCGTTGCCGCCGTAACCCGATCCGTAGGACCAGATTTCGCGGGTTTCGGGATAGTGTACGATGTACTTGGTGGTCGGGTTGCACGGCCAGCGCGGATCAGCCTGGCCGGGCTCCTTGGGGGCGCCGATCGAGTGCACGCAGGGAACGAACTCGCCATCGGTTCCAAGCACAGGGAACACCGCCTTGCCCATGCGAGTCATGATGCGCATGTTGACCACCACGTAGGCGCTGTCGCTGATCTCGATACCGATCTGGGCGATCGGCGATCCGATCGGACCCATCGAGAACGGGATCACATACATCGTGCGACCCTTCATGCAGCCCTTGAACAGGCCGCCGAGGATTTCACGCATCTTGGCCGGATCTTCCCAGTTATTGGTCGGGCCGGCGTTTTCCTTCTTCTCGGAACAGATGTAGGTGCGATCCTCGACGCGAGCCACGTCGGATGGATCGGAAAATGCGAGGAAGGAGTTCTTGCGCTTCTTGAGCTTGGTGAAAGTGCCGGCGGCGACCAGTTCGGCGCAAAGCCGGTCGTATTCTTCCTCGGAACCGTCGGCCCAGACGACATTGGCCGGCTCGGTGAGGGCTGCAATCTCCGCAACCCATTGCTTCAGGCGTTCATGTTTGACGTAATCAGGGGCATTGATGGAAACGGTCTGGTTCATGGTGATCACTCTCGAAGGAAGGTAGAGAAGCAGAAGTTACCGTGGAGCGGCGCGGGCAGGGAAAAACGGCCGGAAGGCGGAATGGAATTCCGGCCCATTTGGGTGCGGCGCGTCGGTCGCGGCGGGTGAAAAACAAGCCGGGTGCAGGGCGGATAACAGCATGCGAGGCACGGGTGCTACAAGGAGGTCGTAGTTTGTGTAATTATGCCACAGGTCCGACCTGCACCAACGCTCCATCGACAGATGTTGGTCCACCGGGAAGGCATCCGCGATCTGACGAAAGCGAGTGGGTTGTCGGTCAGCCATACGATGTTGCTGTACATTGATACCCGTCAGGAGAGTGAACGATGAAGAAAGAAAAAGACCAGTTACGGACTGCCGCCCTGTACTACCATCGCCATCCCAAGCCGGGCAAGGTATCGATACAGCCGACCAAGCAACTGGCCAACCAGTACGACCTGTCGATGGCCTACTCTCCGGGGGTAGCGGCCGCCTGCGAAGAGATTGCCGCCCTGCCGGGCGAAGCGAGCACGCTGACCTCACGTGCCAATCTGGTCGGCGTCATCACCAATGGCACCGCAGTACTTGGCCTTGGAGCAATCGGCCCGCTGGCAGCCAAACCTGTGATGGAAGGCAAGGCGGTATTGTTCAAAAAGTTCGCCAACATTGACGTTTTCGATCTGGAAATCGAGGAACGCGATCCCGATCGCCTGGTAGAAATCATCGCGTCCCTGGAGCCGACTTTTGGTGGCATCAACCTCGAAGACATCAAGGCACCGGAGTGCTTCCATGTCGAGAAGAAATTGCGCGAAAGGATGAAGATTCCGGTCTTTCACGACGATCAGCACGGCACGGCGATCGTTGTTGGCGCGGCCATTCTCAATGGCTTGTTCCTGCAGGGCAAGGAACTGCATCAGGTCAAGCTGGTCACCTCGGGGGCCGGCGCCGCCGCACTCGCTTGTCTGGACTTGCTGGTGATGCTGGGCATCCCGGTCGAGAACATCTGGGTAACCGACATCAAGGGCCTGGTCTATGAGGGCCGCGTCGAAGACATGGACGAAATCAAGGGGCGTTACGCAAAGCGGACCGATGCCCGTACATTGGCCGACGTGATCGAGGGTGCCGACGTCTTTCTCGGGTTGTCGGCCGGTGGAGTTCTCAAGCAGGAGATGGTGGCGAGGATGGCGCCTGCACCACTGATCATGGCATTGGCGAATCCAAATCCGGAAATCCGGCCTGAAGACGTGCAGGCGATCCGCGACGACGCGATCATTGCTACCGGCCGTTCGGACTACCCGAACCAGGTCAATAACGTTCTGTGCTTTCCCTTCATTTTTCGCGGTGCCCTCGATGTCGGCGCGACCACCATTACCGAAGCGATGAAGTTGGCCGCAGTCAGGGCGATCTCTGAACTCGCACGCGTCGAGCAATCCGAGGTTGCGGTTAAGGCGTATGGCGAAAAGCACTCCAACTTCGGACCGGAGTATCTGATTCCGAATCCTTTCGATCCGCGCCTGATCGGCAAGATTGCACCGGCGGTTGCCGAAGCGGCCATGGCATCCGGGGTGGCAAGCAGACCCATCAAGGATCTCGAAGCCTATCGGGAAAGTCTGGACGAATTCGTTTATCACTTCGGCCTGATCATGAAACCGGTCTTCTCGCAGGCCAAGCAAGCTCCCAGGCGCATCGTTTTTGCGGAAGGAGAAGATGATCGAGTGCTGCGTGCCGTGCAGGTGATCGTTGACGAGGGGATCGCGAGGCCGATTCTGATTGGCGACTTGAAAGACATCACTCGTAAGCTCGAGGCATTGAACCTGCGTGTGTCTCCCGGGGTAGACTTCGATGTCGTATACGCCGACAACAACGAGTTCTTCGACGAGCACTTCGATGTTTACTGGCGGGAATACCGGCGTTTGATGGAGCGCAAAGGCGTTTCGGTCGAGTTTGCCAGGCGTGAGGTACGGCGTCGCGCTTCGCTGTTCGGCGCGATGATGGTGCGCATGGGCGATGCTGACGGCCTCATCTGCGGTACTTTCGGTCGCCATGACGTGCATCGCGAGTATGTGGAAAATGTCATCGGCCTGGCGCCGGGAGTTCGCAACCTCTACGCGATGAGTCTCCTGGTATTGCCGGATCGCACGCTATTCATCGCCGATACCTACATCAGTTACGATCCGTCGGCAGAGCAGTTGGTGGATATGACTCTGTTGGCTGCTGACGAGGTTCGCCGCTTTGGCGTGACCCCGCGTGTCGCACTGCTCTCGCATTCGTCCTTCGGTTCAGCGAACACGCCCACTGCACTGAAGATGCGCACGGCCCTGCAGTTATTGAAGGAACGCGCGCCGCGCCTGGAGCTTGAGGGCGAAATGCACGGTGATGCGGCACTTGACGAGCATATCCGGCAGCGGGTATTCCCCAGTGATGCGCGTCTCAAGGGGACAGCCAACCTGCTGATCATGCCGACCCTTGATGCAGCCAATATTTCATTCAATTTGCTGAAGATTGCGTCAGGCGATAATCTGACGATTGGACCGATCCTGCTCGGGGCGGCACATCCGGTACATATCCTGACTTCGACGGCGACGGTTCGACGGATTGTCAACATGACCGCGCTGACGGTGGTCGACAAGCTGATGAATGAGCGCTGAGTTCCCATCCTCCTCTGCGCGTAGCAGCGACCATAACATTCGGGATTGCTGCCAGTGCGCCGGTGAAGATTACGACGGCATCTGAGCCGGCAAGCGGACATCGGTAAGCTGAGGATGTTAAAAACTGCTCTTGTTCTTGGTGGCGGAGGCGCGCGGGCCGCGTATCAGGTGGGCGCTCTGCTGGCCATTCGTGAATTGCTCGGCGACCCGACGACCAATCCATTCCCGATACTTTGCGGCACCTCTGCCGGTGCCGTCAATGCAGCTACTCTGGCGTGTCATGCCAACAACTTCAGCTCTGCCGTGGAAGCGCTGGCGGATGTCTGGCGTAACATGCACGCAGGGCAAATCTATCGGTCTGATCCTCTAGGGATGGGAATCGCCGGGGCCCGCTGGCTGAGTGCATTGTTGTTGGGCTGGGTAATTCAGCGCAGTCCGCGTTCGTTGCTGGATAATCAGCCGCTGCGCAGGCTTCTCGAACAGCGATTGAATTTCGGCAACATAGACCGCTGCATCTCCAGTGGCGCACTTTACGCTCTCAGCATTACTGCATCGGGCTACACGACGGGGCATGGCGTCAGTTTCTTTCAGGGGCATCCAGAGGTGGAGAGATGGCAGCGTACGAATCGCGTTGGCTGTCGCGCACATCTGTCGGTTGAACATCTGATGGCATCGAGTGCGCTCCCTTTCATCTTTCCTGCGGTGTACCTCAATCGCGAGTATTTTGGCGATGGGTCGATGCGCCAACAGGCCCCAATTTCGCCTGCTATCCATCTCGGCGCAGAGAAAATCCTGATCATCGGCGTCGCGCAAATAAACGATACGACGGGGCGGCAGAGTTCCCAGAGCTATCCGACCCTGGCACAGATTGCCGGGCATGTGCTGTCATCGATCTTTCTGGATAGTCTGGCTGTTGATGTCGAACGGATGGAGCGAATCAACCAAGCTATCTCGAAAATCCCGGAAGATTTGCTGACCAGCGGGGATATTGGGCTGCGGTCCGTGCAGTCTTTGACCATCACTCCATCCGAACGTATTGATTACCTTGCCGCACGCCATACCCGTGCGTTGCCCCTGACGGTGAGAACGTTGTTGCGCGGCTTGGGGGCGATGAATCGACGCGGCGGGGCTCTGACCAGTTACCTCCTCTTCGAACAACCCTATACCCAGGCATTGATCGACCTCGGCTACAAGGACACGATGGCGCGTCGTGGAGAAGTCAAAGCTTTCCTTGAATACTGAACACGCTTGATGTGATTTATCATATCATCTATGTATCTCTTTCTTTTTCATGAGCTATAGTGTTCAGACAGCGGTCTGCTGTAGAATGGTCAAAATATTGGATCATGCAGGAGGTTTGCAATGCGGATGACATTGAGAGCAGCATTGCTGCTGGGCGCCATGGTGGGAACGGCGACGCTGACGGTGGGGGAGGCCCATGCGCTGGAGAAGGGTCAAGGCAAGACTGAGTCACAGAAGAGAAAGGCTTTGCCGGTCGTACAGAAAGGCAAAGGGGAAGCAGTCGCCCAGAAGGGCAAGGTCGAGCCGGTGGCCCGGGCGAATTCTTCACGTTCTTCGGGGAACCGGGGTGGGGTCCAGCCAATCGCCGGCAAGGACAAGGCTTTACCGCCAACCCGACACGGGATGGCTGTACCTTTGGCTCGTAAGGACAAGTCAGGGGTTCGAGTGGCTGAGTCCGCACACGTCGCTCGGATCGGTAAGTATGTCCAGCCAGAGGCAAACGGTGGGTTGACGCATTCGTTCCAGAAAAAGAATCTGACCAGAGTTCTTGCCGGTCATGTCGATCTCTGGCAGGATCCGGGCCGTTTGGCCGTCCAGTCGGGATCCGCACTGGTGATTGCCCAGGACGGTGGTGAGCCGCTGTACGAAAAGAACGCCAACGCCATTGTGCCGGTTGCATCGATCACCAAACTGATGACGGCGATGGTCGTACTTGACAGCATGCCCAATCTTCAGTCGCCGATTACGATCACCGATGAGGATGTTGACTATCTGCGAGGTAGCCGTTCACGCCTCGGAGTAGGTGCGGTGATTACGCGTGAAACGGCCCTGCTCCTTGCGCTGATGTCCTCAGAGAACCGCGCAGCTAATGCTCTCGGACGCCATTACCCGGGTGGCTTGCCGGCTTTCGTCGCGGCGATGAATCGTAAGGCGGCCTCGCTCGGGATGAGCAGTTCGCATTTTGAGGATCCCACTGGTCTCAATAGCAACAATGTCTCCACGGCACATGACTTGGCACGAATGGTTGCGGCGGCACATCACTATCCCTTGATTCGCGAGTTCTCGACAACCCCTGGGGTGCGTACCGAAGTCAAGGGCCGCGAGCTCGACTTTCACAACACCAATCAGTTGGTCAGTAGTCCGACCTGGGAGATCGGGTTGTCGAAAACTGGTTACATTCAGGAAGCCGGCAAGTGTCTGGTCATGCAGGCGCGTGTTGCGGACAAGCCAGTTGTGATCGTGCTGCTTGACTCAGCCGGCAAGCAGACCCGCATTGGCGACGCCAATCGCATCAAGCGCTGGATGGAAAGTGCATCAGTAACGGGTAAGCTGCCGACACGCGTTTGATCAGGTTTTCCAAATGACAAGCCACGGTACGCCGTGGCTTTTTTTTACCGGTTTCCAGGCGTCATAGCTCTTGTAGGTATAAATAAATAAGCATTGAGGCTTTGTGGTTCTAAAACCCTTGGCTATAGTGGCAATACTTTTCTGGAGTCGGATATGTTACGAGTGATTCGCCGGTTGTTCCTGGCCCTGACGTTAACTTTTTCTGTCACCTGGGCTTTTGCAGAAGGCAGCAGCCTGCTTAACGTCTCGTACGACGTTGCCCGGGATTATTACAAGGACTACAACCCGATGTTCCAGAAACACTGGAAAACGCTTTCCGGTGAGTCGATCGAGTTGAAACAGTCACACGCGGGATCGAGCAAGCAGGTGCGGGCCGTCGCCGACGGTCTGGAAGCCGATGTGGTGACCATGAATCAGGCGTCCGATGTCGACTTTCTTGCCGAGAAGGGGCTGGTGGCCAAGGATTACGCGAAGAAATTTCCAAACAACGCGTCGCCCTACACGTCGACGATGGTGTTCATCGTTCGCAAGGGTAACCCGAAAGGCTTGAAGGACTGGAACGATCTCGTCAAACCGGGAGTCCAGGTGATCCTGCCGCATCCCAAGAACACCGGCAATGGCCGTTACACCTATCTTGCCGCGTGGGGCTACGCACTCAGTCAGGCCGGTGCCAACGACCGAGCAGCGCAGGATTTCGTTGCCCGGCTGCTGAAGAACGTCCCCTTGTTCGCCGCCGGTGGTCGCGATGCGACCACCACTTTCATGCAGCGGAAGATCGGTGATGTGCTGATTTCCTTCGAGAGTGAGGCCGAACTGATTGCCCGTGAGTTCGGTAAAGGCGAGTTCGAAGTGGTGTACCCTTCGTTGTCGATCCTCACCGAATTTCCTGTTGCCATCATCGACAAGGTGGTCGACAAGAAAGGTACGCGCAAGGCGGCGCAGGCTTATCTCGATTTCCTGTGGTCGCCGGTGGGCCAGGAAAACGCCGCTCAGAACTATTTGCGGCCGCGAAACCAGGAGATCCTGAAAAAGTACGCTGCGCAGTTTCCCCCGATCAAGACTTTCAGCGTCGACGAGGTTTTTGGCGGCTGGGCCAGGGCCTATCCGACGCACTTCCGGGATGGCGGGACCTTCGACCAGATCTATCAGCAGAAGTAGGTGCCTTGCCGTGGCTGCCTGGTCATCGTCCTGTTTGAGACCGGCTACCCGCCGACAGATCCTGCCCGGTTTCGGCCTGTCGCTGGCTTGTACCCTGGCTTACCTGTCGTTGCTGGTCCTGCTGCCGCTTTCCGGCCTGGCGTTCCGGGCCAGTCAGCTGGGCCCGGCCGATCTCTGGGTGATCGCCACGGGCGAACGAGCACTGGCTTCGTATCGCGTGACCTTCGGTGCATCTTTGCTGGCCGCGACGATCAATGCCTTCTTTGGTCTGATCGTCGCCTGGATTCTCGTGCGCTACTCGTTCCCAGGCAAGCGTGCCATTGATGCCTTGGTCGATCTGCCCTTTGCATTGCCGACGGCGGTGGCCGGAATTACCCTGGCCACCCTTTATGCGGACAATGGCTGGATTGGCCGATACCTTGAGCCGCTAGGCGTCAAGGTGGCGTTCACGCCGTTTGGCATCGTCGTTGCCCTGACTTTTATCGGTCTGCCTTTTGTCGTTCGCACGCTACAACCGGTGATCGAGGATATCGAGTCGGAGGTCGAGGAGGCTGCCGCATCACTGGGTGCTTCGCGCTGGCAGACCTTCATCCGTGTCCTCTTTCCGGCGATCTTCCCCGCGCTACTCACTGGTTTCACACTGGCCTTTTCACGTTCTGTCGGAGAATACGGATCGGTCATTTTCATTGCTGGCAACATGCCCCTGATCTCGGAAATCACGCCCTTGCTGATCATCTCCAAACTCGAACAGTATGATGTCGTTGGCGCGACCGTCTTGGCGATGGTCATGCTGATCATTTCCTTTGTGCTGCTGCTCACCGTAAACGCCTTGCAGTGGTGGGCGATGAATCGGCACAGTGGATGTTCGCCAAGCATGGGAGCGCACCAGTGAACGGGCGCTTGCGGCGGGTAAACGCCGAACCGCGCTGGTTGCGTGCTCTGCTGCTGGTTGTCGGGCTCGGATTCCTCTTCTTCTTTCTTGTCTTGCCTTTGCTGGCAGTTTTTGTAGAGGCTTTTGCCGCAGGTTGGACAGCATACGCCGGCGCCTTGAACGATCTTGAAACCCGTTCTGCGATTGGCTTGACACTTCTTGTCGCGTTCTTCGTACTACCGTTCAACGTCGTTTTTGGTGTCGCAGCAGCATGGGCGATCGCCAAGTTCGATTTCAGGGGCAAGAGCTTGCTGATTACCTTGATCGATCTGCCGTTTGCCGTATCGCCGGTGGTCGTGGGTCTGGTCTTTCTGCTGATCTTCGGTGCCCAGGGGCTTTTCGGGCCATGGCTGGCGGCACATGACATCAAGGTGGTGTTTGCGCTGCCAGGGATCATCGTTGTCACCCTGTTCATTACCTCGCCGTTCATCGCTCGCGAGTTGATTCCGCTGATGCAATCGCAAGGGACGGAAGAAGAAGAGGCTGCCCTCTCGCTCGGTGCCAGTGCCTGGCAGATGTTCCGCCGCGTAACACTGCCAAATATCAAGTGGGGTCTGCTTTACGGCGTGATCCTTTCCAACGCTCGGGCGATGGGTGAGTTCGGTGCGGTATCGGTGGTTTCCGGGCATATTCGCGGCGAGACCAATACCCTGCCATTACATGTGGAAATTCTGTACAACGAATACAACGCGGTGGGCGCTTTCGCGTCAGCATCGGTGCTGGCTTTGCTTGCGCTGGTGACATTACTTGCCAAGACCGTCGTCGAATGGCGAATGCGCCGCGAAAACAGTATGCTGTTGGCGGACTTGCCGACAGAAGAGACCTGAGACAGGAGTGCTCGCAACTTGCTCCCGACTTTTCCGTGTCGCTTGCACGCGGATCCCTGCAAGAACCTTTTCTGAACTGTTCTGATGAGCATCGAAATACGTGGGATTGGCAAACGCTTCGGTAACTTTGTGGCACTGGAAGGCATCAACCTGCACATTCCGACGGGCGAACTGGTTGCCTTGCTCGGTCCATCAGGTTGCGGCAAGACCACACTACTGCGCATCATTGCCGGCATGGAAAGCGCCGACGTTGGGCAGGTGCTGTTCGCGGGCGAGGAAGTGGCACATGTGCATGCACGCGATCGCAAGGTCGGCTTTGTGTTCCAGCACTACGCCTTGTTCCGGCACATGTCGGTGTTCGAAAACGTCGCTTTCGGTCTGCGCGTCAAAACGAGAAAAGTGCGTCCGGCAGAGGCCGAGATCCGTAGCCGGGTTACGGCATTACTCAAGCTCGTGCAGCTCGACTGGTTGGCCGATCGCTATCCCTCGCAACTTTCAGGAGGTCAGCGTCAGCGTATAGCCCTAGCACGTGCGCTCGCCGTTGAACCGAGGGTGCTGCTACTTGATGAACCCTTCGGTGCGTTGGATACCCAGGTGCGCAAGGAACTGCGGCGTTGGCTGCGGCGCTTGCACGATGAAATGCAGATTTCCAGCGTCTTCGTGACACACGATCAGGAAGAAGCGCTGGAGGTTGCTGATCGCGTGGTAGTAATGAACCAGGGGAGGATCGAGCAGATCGGCTCTCCCGACGATGTGTATTCAAATCCGGCAACACCTTTCGTCTATCAGTTCCTTGGCAATGTCAACGTCTTTCATAGTCGTGTCCATGGTGCCTGGGCGGAGGTCGCTGCGGAGCGTCTTGAAGGTGGGCCGGAAAGTGGTGTCACGGCGTTTGTCCGACCGCATGATATCGAGATCGAACACCACCCGGTGACCGGTAGCCTAGAGGCGATGGTACAGGAAGTGCATGCCATCGGGCCATGGGTACGTGTCGAGCTGGCGCATGCTTCGGAATTGATTGAGGTTGAGTTAACTCGCGAGCGGGCTACGATATTGGCGCTTGCCGAAGGACAGCTGGTATGGTTTAAGCCTCGTCAGCTCAGGGTTTTTGCCGCGCCAGGAAAGACTATGGAAGAGGGTGGTTCTGGAATCTAGTTGAATTGACCATGGTGGTTTGCCGGCTGTGCGCAGGAGCAAAGGCCCCGTTGACCAACGCTGGCTGGGTCGTCGGAAGCTTTGTCTGGTAGCATGTGCCGTGATGCAGAAAATTCTTCCCATTAAATTCGTGGCTTTGCTGCGGCGATTGCTATTGTTCTGTCTGCTGGCAAACGCGCTGCTTGCTGCCGTGGCGCATGCCCAGACAGCTGAGCCGGCGATGGTCGCGATTGCCAATCCGGCGACCAGCGAAGAGACCATTCCGAGAGCTTCCCTGCGCGCCATCTTTGGCATGCGCTTGCAGAATTGGCCAACCGATACCCTGGTCAAGGTATTCGTTCTCAGGGATGACGCCCCCGAGCATGCCACCTTCAGCAAGACCGTGCTGCAGGTTTTTCCTCAGCAATTGCGAATGGCCTGGGACCGGCAGGTGTTTTCCGGGCAGGGACGATACCCCGAACAGGTCGCTTCAACGCAGGAAATGCTCTCCAGAGTGGCATCCACTCCGGGTGCGATTGGTTACGTCAAGGCGAGCGAGGTTAATCCGAATGTGCGTGTACTCAAGGTTCGCTAGGGCCGCGCCTTGTATGGCGCTGATTGGCTTGTGCTTGCTGTGGGCTGCGCCTGTGCGTTCCCTGGACCTGATGGGCGGGGACTTCCGGTTGCACGGCTTTGCCTCCCTGACACTGGTGAACACCACGGATAATAATTTCTTTGGGTACAGCGACGACCGGGTGGACAGGAATTTCACGGAAGTGGGTATGAATGCATCGTGGCGCCTGACTTCCGATGTGCAGCTGGCAGCCGAGCTGCTCTCACATCGGGCTGGTGGCACCGATGATGGTAGAGTGCGGGTCGACTACGGCTTGATCGACTGGACGCCACTATCGAGAGAAGAGGGACGCGCGGGGATTCGTCTGGGACGGATCAAAACTGCCTACGGTTTGTACAACAAGACCCGCGATGTGCCGTTCACCCGCCCCAGCATCATTCTGCCCCAATCGATCTATTTCGAGAGGACACGCAATCTGACGGTGTCGGCCGACGGAGCCGAGATCTACGCAGAGCGCTATGGTGATGCCGGGAGCCTGTTCGCCAGTTTTGCTTACGGTCAGCCCCAGACCGATACGGATGCTGCCAAGGTGGCTCTGGTCGGCTTGCATCGACCCGGCAATCTGGATTCCAGTCTGGCGCCGGATTTGCAGGTCTTCTACGAGGGATCTGGCGGGATGTATCGTCTGGGCTTGACCGCTACTCGCCTCGACCTGCGCTACAAACCGGGCTTTGGCGACCGCCTGCAGGCCGGGCGATTCAAGCTGACGCCACTGATTCTGTCCGCACAGTTCAACGCCGAGAACTGGAGCCTGACCAGCGAATACGCTTTCCGACGAACTTCTGTCTCGGACTTTGGCCGCTTTTTCTACAATGGCACTGCCGATGGTCGAAGCTATTATCTGCAGGGGAGCTACCGCCTGGCACCCCGGTGGGAGGCTTTGCTGCGTTACGACGCCTATTACGCCGACAACCATGATCGTGATGGCAAGAGATTTGCCGCAGCCACCGGGATACCGGGTTTTACACGCTTTGCCAAGGACTGGACGGCAGGGCTTCGTTTTGACGTCACCCCACAGTTCATGTTGCGCGCTGAAGTGCACCGAGTTGACGGTACGGGTTTCCTGGCGGTACAGGACAATCCGGACACGCAGGCTTTGCGTCGCTACTGGGACAACTTCATGCTGCAAGCCTCCTTCCGCTTTTAGTCACCGGTGATGCTGGATCGTCATTCCGCGTCGCAAGCGCGCAGCGGTTACAGATTCCTCAGCCTCAGGTGGAAGATCCTGCTGACCCTGGGTGTGGTGATGCTGTCGGTCAATGGGGCGCTGTCCTGGCTCCATTTTCACGACTTGA